>JBCCJK010000006.1 GCA_039027815.1 Verrucomicrobiota bacterium | reverse complement strand
CCCAAGTGATAGGTAGCCGGAAAGGCCTTGGGTGGGTGACTGGTTTACGAATCAGCTCATCGCACCCGCCGCGCCGGGGACGTCGCGGCCCACCGATACTAGGCGGTTTCAAAAAGCGATCTCCATGAATAGAAATCGTCCTATTTATGAGACCGCTTCTAAAAAGTTGGCTGAGTGATGGCCCCTTGCGAGGCCTGATACAACGCTCCAAGTTGATCAGGCAGAAGAGAGGGATCTGATCGTGAGGAGGAGGCACTGAAGCGCCAGGAGAGGGGTGCCGCGGTCCTTTGCTTCAACCCAGAGTGACTTCTTGGTTCGGGTGAGCCGCACCGCCCTCTCGTCGCGCCTTGTAGTCTGAACCAGAAGTCACTCAGCCACGCTTCCAGATGAACTGGCAGCTTGGTAGGAGCCACGATGCTCATTGCGATATTGGCTAGGACTCACGCCGGCTTGTTTGCGGAAGGCTCGGGAGAAGTGACTGTGATCGTAAAAGCCGCAGTCGAGAGCGATTTCGGAGACGGTTTTCCCAGTGGATTCCAAGAGGCGACAGGCATTGCGCACGCGCACGCGTAGAAGATACTCCTTGGGAGTCATCTGGAGGGCGGCCTGAAAGCGGCGGACAAATTGGCTGTGTGAGAGCTGGCAGAGGCTTGCCAGTTCGGTGATTTTCAGGTCAGTCCCGAAGTCCTCCTGAATGCGACGAATGGCTTGAAAGAGCTTGCCAAAGGGGCTGCGGTTGGCCTTGGCGGCCTCGAATTCCTGGTGGACCCCGGCCACGCCGATGATGTTCCCTTCTTGATCTCGCACCGGGAACTTGCTGTAGAGCACGAGATTGGCCGATCCGGATTCCTCGGGAGCGGGGGCCAACTGATTGATGATGGGTTGGCCCAGTCGCATGACGAGTTGGTCCCCCTCAAGGTAGCTGGCCGTGCGCTCCTGGGACCAGTAATCGGCATCCGTCTTGCCGAGGGTTTCACTCTCTTGGGCGACTTTGCAATACTCACATCCCCGGCGATTCTGCATGAGGAAACGCCCCTGTTTGTCCTTGAGGAAAAAGGCCTGGTCGACGAGCGCGTCGCTTAGCTGGCGGGTCAAACTTCTCCAGTCCACTTCCGATAGGACGGATTCGGCATCGAAGGGGCGCTTCATGCGTGACGTTTACACAAGCCTCGTGATGGCCCACAAGCGGAATTCCCTCTCCCGGGTCGTGAGGTGGGGAAGGGGTGGGCAAGCTGGCAAGAGAAGCTCCCGACAGTCTTATACCAACCGAACGGATAAACTGGTAGAACGGTCGTGTAGAAGGAGTTGAGGAGAGGCGCTGACGGGCAGAGGAGAGAGGGCCGGTGTCTTTCGGGTCAGTCCGGTCGCGCATCCGCGGAATGGCGGTGCCCGCACCACGCCCTCGTCGTGCCTTGGTCTGACCCGAAATTCACGCGGCCGTGCTACCAGTTTATCAGGCAGCTTGGTATTAGAAAAGCCGCTTGCAGGCCAAGGAGGGGCGGTGCAGACTCCGAATCCTCTCCCGAAAAGCCTTCGTTTTCCCACGTGCTCAAGCCCTCCCTGGACGATTTCCTCGCTCTGACTGAAGAGGCAAATATGGTGCCGATCTGGACGGAGATCACAGCAGATTACGAGACTCCGCTTTCGGTGTTTCACAAGATTCACGATGGCCGCTACTGCGCCCTTTTGGAGTCAGCCGAAAGCACCGATGGGGGTGGGCGCTACTCCATTGTTTCGGCAGAGCCTCGCGAAATTCTTAGCTGCCAGAGGGGGCGTGTCACCATCGAGCGTCCCCGCAAGGGCGAGACCGAAGAGCGGGAAATGGACGGCGATCCCCTGACGGAATTGGAGGCGCTCATGAGTCGCTTCCGCCCGGCCAAGCCCGAGGGCTTGCCTCCCTTTTTCGGGGGTGCCATTGGTTACCTGGCCTATGATGTGGTCCGCTCCTTCGAGCCTACCATCCAAGCTCCACCCCCCGACGCTCTCCACGTCCCTGACTCGGTCTTTTTGATTTGTGATTCGGTGGTGGTCTACGATCACCTGCTCAAGAAAATCCAAATCATCCGGAATGTCTTTCTCGAAGAATTCGAGACGCCGGAGGCAGCCTATGCCTCGGCGGAAAAGGAGATCGAGCGCATTGGCGACCAACTGGATGACCCGGTCGGTTTTGCCCCCTTTCACTCGCTTTTGGAAGCGCCGCCGCTGAAGCGCCACAGCAACACCACCCAGAGCGAGTATGAAGAGATGGTGGAGAAGGCAAAGGAATACATCCGGGCCGGCGATATATTCCAAGTCGTTCCCTCACAACGGTTTTCAGTGCCTTATGACGGCGGTGCCGTAACGCTTTATCGAGCCCTGCGGAGCGTCAATCCCTCTCCTTATATGTTTTGTTTGGAGTTCCCCGATGAATTCGCACTGGTGGGGAGTTCGCCGGAGGTTCATGTGAAGTGCATCGACGGGGAGGTCGCCATTCGACCGATCGCTGGCACCCGTTGGCGGGGGAAGTCACCGGCAGAGGATGATGCTTTGGCTGAGGAGTTGTTGGCCGATCCGAAAGAGCGAGCGGAGCACATCATGCTGGTGGATTTGGCGCGAAATGATGTGGGAAGAATCTCCAACTATGGCGAGGTCACGGTAGACGATCTCATGATCATTGAGCGCTACAGTCACGTCATGCACATCGTCTCGAATGTCTCTGGAACCTTGGCCGAGGGACGCTCTTCTTACGATGTCATGCGGGCCACCTTTCCAGCTGGCACGGTCTCGGGCTCTCCCAAGGTGCGGGCCATGCAGATCATCAATGAGCTAGAGAAAAACAAACGAGGAGCCTACTCGGGCGCGGTGGGGTATTTCGGCTTTGATGGAAACCTCGATTCCTGCATCGCACTGCGAACCTGCGTGCTTCGTAATGGCCAGGCCTATGTTCAAGCTGGGGCGGGCGTGGTGGCGGATTCCGTGCCGACTTCAGAGTATCAGGAGACGGTCAACAAGGCCATGGCGCTCATCCGTGCGATTGAGAAGGCGACCGCGCTGGAGCAAGAAATCAGAAGGAGGGGCCTCTAGACGACTGACCTATGCTGCTTGTGATCGACAATTACGATTCGTTTACTTACAATCTCGTGCAGTACTTCGGCGAGTTGGGGGCGGAGGTGCGAGTTTTTCGAAACGATGAAATCAGCTTGGAGGAAATCGCGGCTCTTGGCCCGGAGAGGATTTGCATTTCGCCTGGGCCCTGCACGCCCAAGGACGCTGGCATTAGCTGTAGTGTGATCGAACGCTTTGACGAGGAGGTGCCCATCCTGGGGGTTTGCCTCGGTCACCAGAGCATCGGCCAAGTCTACGGGGGCGATGTCATCCGCGCGCCTCGCTTGATGCACGGGAAGACCTCGCCGGTGGAGCACCAGGGCGCTGGCGTTTTCGCCGGGCTTCCCCGGCCCTTCGAAGCCACCCGCTATCACTCGCTGATCGTGAAGAAAGAGACCCTCCCTGATTGTCTGGAGATCACGGCTTGGACCGCCGAGGACGAAATTATGGGTCTTCGGCACCGGGAGCTTCCGGTTCATGGGGTCCAATTTCATCCGGAATCCATCCTGACCCGGGAGGGCAAGACTCTTTTGGAGAACTTTCTCAAGATCTGAGCGGCCAAAGGGGTCCTTTCACCAGTCCTGTCCCCAACCCCTACCATGGAACGATGAAATTTTTTCTTTCTTATCTTCCCTTTGTTCTTTGGCTGCAAGGGCTTGGCCTATTCCAAGCCGCCTCGGCAAGAGTTTCTCCAAGTGCCCATCTGACTGAGCAATGGGAAGTCCGATAAGGTGGCCTCGGTTTCCTCCGGAAAACGGGTCGCCGAATCCATGAGGAGCACGGGCTTCAAGAATGTGAGATTCGAGTCCTACAAGGGTGCGCACAAGTTCAGCAAGGAGGAGCTGGGCCGGTCCCTTGATTGGTTTTTGGAAATGGCAATCGGCCAATGAGCCTGTGCGCTCTTCGTCCCGGGAAAACCTAGCCTCCGTTGACCCGTCCGAAGGGGATGTGCACGCAGGGGATTTCTGCGGCGATCCCTTCCAAGTGGGAAAGTTGGTCGTCCAAAAAAAGGTGGGGTTTGAAGACGCGCAGGATATGACTTTTTTCGATCCCTCCCATGAAGAAGGTCTCGGTTGCGGTCAGGCCCCATTCCTCGAGGGTGCGAACAAAACGGGAGTGAGCGGGAGCGTTGCGCGCCGTGATGATGGCGATTCGGAGATGGGGTTTGTAGGCGGGGTTGTCCTTTTGCAGCTGGGTTTCAAATTCCTGCCAGTAGGAGAGCTTTTGGGCGAGCGATTGAAGGGGACCTGGTTTGAGAGGTTGATGAGCCTTGGCTTGCTCAGAATAGTGAAATAGCTCCAAGCCGCTTTCCTGGAAGACGCGCTCCGCTTCATCATTGGCGATCACGCCATCGAAGTCGAAGGCGATCCGCAGCTCATCTGAAACCGGTTCGTCCGGTGCTTCCGTCGGAAGAACCAGGCCAGCGGGCCGTCCCGCCCGCACGGCTGCGTCCACGTCTTTTTTGTTCGCGCTCAGAAAGAGGGCGGCATTGAAAGCGGCCACGTAGGGGTAGGGGTCCTTGCCGCAGAGGAAGGCGCCGCGAGAGATGTCGAGCCCGTAGTGCTTGCAGGTCTCGAAAAAGCGCTGGCCGGTGTCGGGATCATTGCGGGAGAGAACGATGACTTCCACAGGAGCTTCCGTCGGGAACACCTCATTTAGGTGAAGCAGGCGACGAATGAAAGGAAAGGCCACGCCTTTGGCAAAGGGCTCAGTGAGCTTCTCCAGCTGGTAGGCGCGGTAGGCGTCTTCCCCATCCTGACGAAAGACTTCGTCGGCCTCTTCCATATCGAAAAGCGCACTGCTGGAAACAGCAATTACGAGCTTTTGATCGATGGAATAGGGCATTCAGGGAAAGAACCATAGGGTGTGGGAGAAGTCGACCCTCGGTCGCCCAGAAGAAGGGTTTTGTTTCAGATCGTCTTTCGTTGTCTTTATCGTAAGATCAAGGCTATGAAAGCTGCGAGGGGCATCTCGGGTCTGTTGATCGATCTCGATGGGGTGCTTTACGTCGGTGGGGAAGTGATTCCGGGCGCTCTGGAGGCTTTGGCCGAGCTGCGAGCTGCCGAAATTCCTTTTCGCTTTGTCACCAATACCTCCACTCGCACGGCGGCTTCCCTGCAAAAGAAGCTCGCTCGCTTGGGGTTTGTGGTCCGTGAGGAGGAAATCTTTAGCGCGGTCACCGCGACGCTGGGCTACTTGCGGGCTCTAGGAGGTCCTCCGCCGAGTGTGCATGCGGTGGTGCGCGATGCCGTGCTGCCGGATTTCCGCGAATTTCCCCGTGAGGATGAGCAGCCGGATTATGTGGTGATCGGTGACATTGGAGCGAATTGGTCTTATGGCCTTATGAATCGCATTTTCAGGCAACTGCACGCGGGGGCCCGGTTGTTGGCCATGCATCGAAACCGCTTCTTCATGGCGGAGGATGGGCTGCATGTGGATATCGGCTGTTTCGTGGCTGGTCTGGAGCACGTCTCCGGTCAGGAGGCGGTCGTGATCGGCAAACCGAATCGCGCTTTTTTTGAAGCGGCTTTGGCTTCGCTAGGCTGCCAGCCAGAAGAGGTGGGAATGATCGGCGATGATTTGGAGTCAGACGTGGGGGCGGCCCAGCGACTAGGGATCCGAGGAATCCAGGTCAGGACGGGAAAGTTCAGTCAGAGCCAACTGGAGGCTTCTTCCGTGGTGCCGGATGCCGTGCTTGGTTCCATCTCTGAATTGCCCAGCTGGCTGCGCGAGTATTGACGGAGGGCTAACTGAGGCGTTCTTCCAGGTGAAGCCCCTGTTTGTCCTTGGCTCGGCGTCGATGCTTGGTGACGCGACCGCTGACCCGTTTCCGCCATAGGCGAAAGCTGGAGGGCTTGAGGTTTCGTCGCATCACCAAAATAACCTCTGCTTCGCTCAGGCTGGTGCGACGCCTGATCTCTTCAAAAGAAATCCGATCGGCCCAAGCCAAGCGGATGATTTGATCGACCTGTTCCTGAGAAAGAGACTTGAGCTTCTTTTTGTCCATAGTCTGGGCTCTCTAGGGATTACGCCTAGCGCCGAGGTCGGCGGTCTGGAGCGCAGGAAATCGCGACAAGTTCTTCACTCTTTTTCAAAAAGTTGGGTTAGTTTCGCGTCGTGCAGCGGATTGGAAGGCAACTCACGGTGGGCTTCGCCCTGCTGGCTTTGGTTGGCTGTGGCTCGACGGTCCAGCCGGGGTCGACCAGGCTGGCTCCTACCCCGCTCTTCATCCGGCATGCCGACGGGCCGTCCTTGAAGCCGCTTCGGGAGATGAAATTGGAGCCGACTGTTCCCGTTTTTCTCTTCACGAACCGAAACATTCTGCCGGAGCCCCAGGGCATCAATCCCTTCGGCAATGAGCGCGATCCCCAACTGGAGCCTCACCTGGCCATTGCGGAGGTCGCCATCGGCGAAAATGTCACACCTCAGGTTCTTCTCCAAGAAACCCTCGGCGGTCCTAAGAAGAAAAAGAGTGTGGTCGAGTTGAAGGGCATTGAAATCCTGGAAGCACCCAAGCCCCTCAATCTAGTGGTCCAGCGATTCCGTCGGAAATCGTTTCAGAATCACCCTTGGACCAGGCGACTTCTGGCGGAACTAGATCAGAGTCAGGCCCGGGAGATTGTCATCTTCGTCCACGGCTACAACACCCACCTTATCAAAAACACGGAATTGATGGCGGAAATCCATCATTTCCGCGGACGGGATGGGGTGGTGATCAATTTTGAGTGGCCTTCGCGCGGGAAGCTCTTGGGGTATTTCCAAGACAAGGGCAACGCCGAACAGAGCACGCGCTATCTGAGAGGGGTGTTGGCGACTTGCGCTTTGGAAACGAACGCCAAGGCCATTCGCATCATCGGGCATAGCGCCGGGTGTCCCATTGTGGTGAATGCGTTGCGAGAACTCAGGCTGCTGGAGTACGATCTTTCCCCGCAGGAATTGCAGGAAAAGTTTCGCATCAAGAGCGTGGTTTTGGCGGCGCCGGATATGGATTTGATGGCTTTCTTCAATGCGGTTTTGGATCGCTTTTATGATTTGTCTGAATGGGTCGGTGTTTACAGCGCGCCGGAGGATCGAGCGCTGGAAATCTCTTCGAAGATTTTTGGGAACATCCGCTTGGGAGCGGCCATTGGTCGATTGACCGACGAGCAGAGCACGCTCTTGAGTGAAGATTTGGGAGGCCTGGAGATGATCGATGTCACTTACCCAGAGGCGATCTACGGAGATATCCTAGGGCATGGCTACTTCCAGAATGATCCTTGGGTCAGTTCCGACATCGGGACCGGGATCCTGGGGTTTTCGCCTGAGGAACGTGGCTTGGTGCGCCAACCGGGAGAGATTTTTTGGGAATTTCCGCCCGATTACCCGGAGCGGGTGAAGCGCCTTTTCGCCGGCGCCGAATAGCGACGGTCCGGCTGCCGAGAGGCTCGCGATTTTCCTAGGGAAGCTGCATTCGCCAAGTCTTCCGTGTTTCAGCTTGAGCCACTCTCGGCGGCCGCTTTTACAGGAACAAATGGCTGTCGGGTTGAATGACGAGTTCGGTGGTGACGAGGTGAGCTGGGGCGGTCATGGCGGAGGCGATGTGTTCGGCGATGACCGCGCTGGGGATCATTTTGTCCCGCTGGACCTTCATATCGAGTTCGTCCCAGAAGGGACTGTCGACTCCGCCGCTGTAGACTTGGATGACCTGCACGCCTTGGCGTTGGTATTCGGTGGCGACCACTTTCAGCAAGCCGGAGAGACCGAACTTGCTGGCGCTGTAGGCCGCGGTGGCTTTCATGGGAAACTTTCCGAGCACGCCGGGCAGTGCCAGTATGCGCCCTTTCTTGTGGCTCGCCATGCGGTGGGCGGCTGCTTGCACGCAGAGAAAGGCCACGCGGAGATTGGTATTGAGGAGGCGGGAGAACTCGGCATCGGTCGTGTCTTTCAAAGGTCGGATGAGCCCTTCGCCGGCGCAGTGGATCAGGCCATCCAGACCACCCATGGCTTCTTCGGCTTGGGCGGTGATCTCCTCGGCGAGGCCGGGTTTGGTGAGGTCGCCCACAAAGACGGCGGGCGTCCCTTCGCAGGCAGCGGCCGTTTCTTCGAGGCGCGCTTGATTGCGACCGGTGAGGGCGAGCTGGAGGCCGGGGCGACGGCTCAGCTGGAGGGCGGCATCTTTTCCGATTCCGCTGGAGGCGCCGGTGATGAGAATCTTTTGAGAGGACATGCGCAGACCACTACGCGCTCAGGCCGCTTGGAGATGATGCAACGCCTCGTCGGCCGCCCGGAGTCCCGACTGGAGAGCGCCTTCGAGGGAAGCGTGTTGCGTGAAGTCCCCCGCCAGGAATTGCCCCTCCTCCAGCGCTGGGAGGGGGGCAGGAGTGGATGGGGGCAATGCATGGCGCACGGTGTAGCCATGGAGGTAGGCGAGGTGGGCCGGGAGGAGGCTTGGGAACAGACGGCGGAGTTCGGCCTCCATGTCGCGCGCGAGGCTTTGGGGGTCGTGCGCCCCCAGAACGGAGACCGAAAGGAGATGTTCTCCTTCGGGGGCATAGCTTGGCTGCACCAGGCTGGGAATGCAGAAGGTTTGGATGGGCGAGCTGCGGTCGCCATCGAGTGCAATGAAAGGGTCTTCGTAGGGCAGGCTTTTGCTGCGAAAGTAAAGGCAGGTGACGTCATGGCCCGGTGGGGCCGTTTGCTGACCGAGGAGGGAGAGGGCGGCGGGGGCTTCGCAAGCCAGCACGACCGCCTCGGCTTCGAGAGATTCCCCGCTTTCAAGGTGGAGGGTGCGGCCTTGGAGGCGCGTGACCGTGGTTCCCAAGCGAATCGCCCCCTCCCCAAGGCGAGCGGCCAACTGTTCGGGGAGCGCTTGCATCCCACGGGCTGGCAAGGTGGCTTCTCCCTCCGCAAACATTTTGAAGGTGAATTCAAAGAGTCGGGAGTCGGTTTGGAGCTCTTTTTCCAAGAAAACGCCCCCGTAAAAAGGCTGGAAGAAACGATGCAACATGCGCTGGCTGAAGCCCCGTTCACGAAGGAAGGCCAGGGTGGGGGGGGCGGGGGCTTGCGACCAAATTTCGGCGATGGACGTGTCGAGGAGACGTCGACGAAGAAGAGCCAGCCGGGCCTTGTCCGCGATGGAGCCAATGGGAGCCCGGAGCGCTGACCAGAATCGGCGAGGGCTGGGGTCACGAAGCGGGTCTTCGATGCGATGCCATTGCTGACGGACTCGGATGAGTGCCCCCGAGCGAAAGGACCGCAGTCCCAGGGCTGGGTAGTCAAAGAGCCTTTGAGCCGTAGGGTAGGCGGTCAGGAAAATTTGAAAACCATGATCGAGAAGGAAGCCTTCTACTTGATCAGTTTTGACTCGACCTCCCACTCGATCGCTTGCCTCCAAAACGAGCGGGGACAACCCTGCCTCCTGGAGCTTGCCGGCCGCGCTCAATCCGCTCAAGCCCGCCCCGATTACCACCACGCTCCTTGCCATCTTCCCAGGAGTAAGCCTGCGGATCCGCGCCCCGTCCAATTCAAATCACGGGCGGGCGGCTCGCCCCAAGAGGTGATGCAAGGCGGGTTCGAGTTTCGGGTAGCGGAAGGGAAACTGGAGTTCTTGCAGGCGGGCTGGGCGCGCCTGGACACTCCCGAGCAAGGTTTCTTCCGCCATTTGCCCGAAGACGGCTTTCAAAGCGAAGGCCGGGGCGGGCAAGAGGGCTGGGCGGCGGAGGACCTTCCCGAGAACTTGGCCGAAGCCTCGGCTGGTCTGCATGTCGGGTGCGACCGCATTCAAGGGGCCCTGGTAGCGAGCATCCAGGAGGGCGTGGTAGAGCAGGAGGACGGCGTCATCGATGGAAATCCAGGGCAGGTATTGTCGCCCATGGCCAACGGGCCCGCCCAAGCCGAGTTGGAAAAGCGGAAGCAATTTTCGGAGCGCGCCGCCGCCGGGGCTCAAGACGACGCCCAAGCGAAAGAGGGCCCGCCGAGCAAAGCTTTCCACCGCTTGGGAGGCCGCCTCCCACTCGCCCACGACCTGAGCCAGGAAGGAATCCCCCTGAGGCCCTTCTTCGGTGTGCGGTTGGCCATCGAGCGGATAGAAGTTGGCGCCCGAGGCGGAAAGGAAGACCGCCGGGGGACTCGGGAGCGCCGCCAGTCGCTCTGCCAGCAGTTGCGTGGCCACAGTGCGGCTCTCCAAGATGAGCTTGCGATAGCCGGGGGTCCACCTCTGGGCTGAGACGTTGGCCCCTGCTAGGTGCACCACGGCATCGAGCGGCAGGAGGGAGGAGAGATCGAGCTGACCTTGCGCGGGATTCCAACCGATCTCGTCGGCTTCTTTGGGAGAGCGAGTCAGGCCGGTCACTTGGTGGCCTTGCGTTTGAAGAAGGGCTTTGAGGGCGCGACCAATCATCCCGCTGGCTCCGGTCAGCAGGACATGAAGCGGGCGAGGCGTGGGAGGCAGGGTCTCCAGATCCAGCCGGGTGACTTCGTGTCGATACCGAAACATACGCTCCAGCTTGTTTTGCACAAAGCGTCCGGCAAACCACTGGCTCAAGGGGGCCAGGGGGAGGCGGTAGTCGATTTCGTCTTCCAGGAGGCTTCCCTCCTTCTCCTCCAGGAAGCGGTGGCGGTGCTCCCAGTGCGCGAAGGGGCCGCTGGTCTGCGAATCAATGAATTCCTCCGGAGTGGCCTTGGGATAAGCCACCTGCCACTTTCGCTTGAGGGGGCCGGCTTGGATTTCGAGCAGGGGCTCCCGGCCGAGCAGGATCGGGTGGGTGGGCTCCAGCTCCCGGACCGATTCCCAAGGAGGCGAGAGGCGGGTGAAGGCTCCAGGGCGATAGTGCCACTGGGAGAGGGCTGAGGGAGAGCAGGCGAGAACGGCCGAGCGTTTGAATTTGGGCATGGGAAGTCCTTTCGCTACGTGGGGAGCCCCGGTCGCTACGCCCAAGAGTGGTCCTTCGCTGGGATCGCAACTTCCTGAGGGCGGGAAGGTTGATCCAGAAATAGTGGTGCCATCTCGAAAATTTTTGAGAAGATTTTCTCAGGAAGGTCGTTGCCTCAAAGAATCCCCCTTTCTCCACCCATGAAATTTCGAAAGACTGGCTCGGTTTTTCTCTCTCTTTGGCTGGCGCTGCCCTCGCTGGCTTTCGAGGAGCAGCGCATCTGGGAGGCCGCTCGCCAAGTGGATGAATTGGTCGAAAAGGCCCAGCGAGAAGCCGGGGTCGAGCCGAATGCCCCGGCTGAGGAGGAGGTCTTTCTTCGCCGGATCTACCTCGATGTGGCGGGGCGCATTCCCAGCTTTGAAGAGACAGTCGCCTACCAGGCCAACGAAGGGCCAGCTCCCCGTTCCACCTTGATCCGGGAACTCCTCCACTCCGAGGCCTATGTCAGCCAGGAATTCCACTATTGGGCGGATCTTCTCCGTTTGCGCTATGATGGCAATGACAACGCCGCGCCTTTCTACCTCGATTGGGTCAAATCAGCCATTCGCGAACACATGCCGTATGACGAGCTGGTGCGTCGTTTGGTAACGGCGGAGGGCTACGCTTGGGACGATCCAGCGGTCGGTTTTTACACCAGAGACAAGGGCATGCCCTTGGACCATATGGCTTTTACCGTTCGGGTCTTTTTGGGGACCCGCATGGAGTGTGCGCAGTGTCACAATCACCCCTTCGATGAGATCACCCAGAAGGAGTTTTATCACATGGCGGCCTTCACCTATGGGACCCGCGGGGATATGGACCCTCGGCAAACCCTCAAGCTTTACGATTACGTCAAAAGGAATCGCAAAGCGATCCAGGAGGATGAGGTGCTGACAGAGCGGGAGATCCGGCGCACCCTGCGCGATCTGACCTTGCCGATGAACGCGGGGGCCCGGGAGGTGGGTCGCGATCTCAGGCTGCCTCACGATTACCAATATGACGACGCCAGCCCGAAGGAAAAGATCGGTCCGGGCACCCTGTTTGGAGAGGCTGAGCAGGGGGCGGATCTTCGAGAGACCTTCGCCGACTGGATGACTAGCCCCGAAAATGAGCGCTTCACGCGGGCGATTGCCAATCGCATGTGGAAGAAAGTGATGGGGAGAGGTCTCATCGAGCCCGAGGACAATTTCACCGCCGACACGGTGGCCTCCCATCCCGAGTTGATGGCCTACCTCGAGAGTCTCATGCGGCAACTCGATTACGATCTGCGCGACTTCAAAGCGGTCCTCTACAACACCCGGACCTACCAGCGTGAAGCCATGTCGGAGGATATCGACTTGGCCAAGCCCTTCTACTTTCAAGGCCCTCTTCTGAAACGAATGTCGGCCGAGCGAATGTGGGATTCGGTCCTGACCTTGGCCGTCCCCCACTTGGACGAGCGCACCTTGGACCTGGGGCAGGAAAAGCGATCTCGTGAACGCGAGTGGCAGGCCAGGAGGATGTTGGAGCTGGGGTCATTCACCATTTTCAAAATGGCCGAGGAGATTGCCCGGAGATCAGGCCAGGCCCAAATCGAGTTGCAAAGCGTGCGCCAAGAAATCGTAGAAGCTACCGAAAAGGAGGAGGAGAAGAGGCTGGAAGCGCTTCGCAAGCGAGCCGGTGAGTTGAACCGAACCTACCGCAAGGCTTTGAGCGAGGTTCGGGAGAGCTACCTCGGCAAACCTCCCAAGCCTAGTGCGCTCGCCGAAGGGAAGAAGGGGCAAGGCGAGGAGGAGGAGAATCCCTGGAAGGATTGGTATGCCGGGCTGGTCCGGGCTTCGGAGCTGGTCTCGCCAGCGCCAACCGATCATTTCTTGCAAGTCTTTGGGCAGTCCAATCGGGAGGTGGTCAACAACGCCTCTGACAAAGGATCCGCCATCCAAGCTCTCTGGCTGATGAATGGAAACATTTACCCCATTGTGACGCGGGGCCAATCCGTGCTCATGAAGAATCTCGCCCAGGAGAAGGACCTCGATGGCAAACGGGATGTCATTTTCCGGAGTATGCTCCATCGCCGACCCACCCCCTCTGAGAAGGAGATGTTTGCCCTGCAAGTGGCCGAGCGGGGAAACAAGGCGGTCGGCGATCTCATTTGGATGCTGCTGAACTCGACCGAATTCGCTTTTGTGCAATAACCCCTGACCCCCTCCTGCCATGAGCTTGCGATCCATCCTTGAATCAGGCGATGACCTCAACCGGCGAGATTTTGTCTCCTATGCGGCCCGAGCGTTCCTCGGCGTGGGGCTGCTGCCGCATGGGGTCGCGAACGCCTTGGGGGAGCCCTCGAGTCACCCTTTCATCCCCCAAGCCCGCCGAGTGATCTATCTCTACATGGCCGGTGGCATGACTCACCTCGACACCTTTGATCCTAAGCCCCAGGCGGATGAGAATGAAATCAAAGGTCCCTTGGGCGTTTTGCCGACGAAGGTCGATGGGATGTTTTTAAGCGAATACCTGCCAGGCGTGGCAGCCCATGCCGACAAGCTGGCCATCATTCGCTCCATGACCTCCACGCAAGGAGCGCACGAGCAGGGAAATTACTTCATGCATTCGAGTTACGTGATGCGGGGAACGATCAAGCACCCGGAGATGGGGGCGTGGCTGCTGGCGATGGATGGCAAAGGGAATCCCGATTTGCCGGGTTTTGTCCGCATCGGCAATTCCAGCCAAGGGGGGGGAGCTGGCTTTCTCGATTCGGCTTACGAGCCGCTCGTGCTGGGAAATCCGAACAATGGGATCAAAAATAGCAAGCTTCCCAAAGGGGTGACAGATGAGGATTTGGATGCTCGCTTGAGGATGTCGAGTCGCTTCGAAACGGAGTTTCACCAGCGCTATGATTACCGGCGGGTGCGTGGCTACAGCACGATGTATGACGATGCCCTCCGGCTGATGCGGAGCCGCGACCTGGAGGCCTTCGATCTCTCGAAAGAGTCGGCCGAGTTACGCGATGCCTACGGGCGGGCTTCCTTCGGGCAAGGCTGCTTGCTGGCCCGGCGTTTGGTGGAACGGGATGTCCGCTTTGTGGAGGTGACCCTGGGTGGGTGGGACACCCATGCCAACAACTTTGACCGAGTGTCCTCGCAAACCGACACTCTGGATCGAGCCATGGCCACTCTCCTGAGTGACTTGGAGCGTCGCGGGCTTTTGCGGGATACCATGGTGGTGTTGTCGACGGAATTCGGTCGGACTCCGCGACTCAACCAAAACTTCGGGCGCGATCACTACCCCAAGGCCTTCAGCTGCGTCTTGGCCGGAGGCGGGGTCAAGGGTGGCACCATTTGGGGAGAGACCGACGCCACGGGCGAAAACATCCTGCGCGATCCAGTGGCGGTGCCCGACTTCAATGCCACCATCGCCTACGGACTCGGTTTGCCGCTGGACAAGCAACTTTATTCCTCTTCGGGTCGACCCTTTACGGTGGCCGACAAAGGCCAGCCTGTGACGCAGATGTTTGGCTGAGATGTCACGAGGTCGTCGCCAGCGCTATCGCAGCCGCTCCGAGGTTTGGTTCGTCCGCTTGCTGGGCGGGGGCTTGGTCGGTCTCTTGTTGGCGGTTGGAATGCTCTTAGCGAAGTCGCCTGAAGACCGCGCTCAACCGGGTCTTCCCTTGGCGAAAGGGCCCGAGGCCCCCCCTCCCGCGCAGGAAGGTCCGCTCGCGGAGCCCAAGCCGAGCCCACCCCCTCTGGCGGTGGTCGCAGGCAGCCAAGAGCTTTCTCCGAAGCCCGTCCCGCCCGAGCAAAGGAGGGAGCCCGAGCAAGCCCCTCCAGTCATCGAAGTGGCAGCCATCCCCGCCCAGCCGGCTGCCAAAGAAAAGGCCGCTCAGGAAAAGAGCCCGGCCGCCAGCGGTCCGGCCCCACCGCCCAGCCCGGCCCGCAGCATTTCCTACCAGCAGGAGGTCGTCCCTGTTTTGCAAGCCCACTGCTACGGCTGTCATGGGGCGGAGAAGGACAAAGGTGGGCTGCGCTTGCACACGCCGGAGGTGATTCGAGCGGGAGGAAGGTATGGCGAGGTGGTGGTAGCGGGTGACCCTGAGCGAAGTTCTCTCTATTACCTGACGATCCTCCCGGCAGACGATCCGGATGTCATGCCAGGCAAGGGCGAGGTGCTGAGCTTGGAGCAGACCGAGATCTTGAGGAAATGGGTCGAACAAGGAGCGGACATGGAAGATGGCCAAAGCCTGATTCCGGTCGAGAAGACGCCGTCGGTGCCTTCGCTCGCCCAAGTCGAGACCGGAGACCTGCGCGTTCCCGACGCTCAGATGGTAGCGCGACTTCGGGAGTCAGGGTTTCTCATCAAGGCCATCACGCCGGATGGACGCTTGCTGTATCTGAGCGGCAGTCATCGGGAGGAGCGCCTGGGGCCCGAAGAAGTGGCGGCCCTCAATGCCCTGGCGCCCAATCTTCACTCCCTCGATCTTTCCCGCGTCCAGTTTGCGGCCGAGGCCGAGATCCAGTGGAAGACGATGTCGCGCGTGCGAGAACTGCGCTTGCAGCGCTCGGGCGCGGATGACCAGACTCTCTTGGCTTTGGCCCAGGGGGCCTTTGCCTTGGAATACCTCAATCTCTATGACACCCCTATCACCGACGAGGGACTCCAGCACCTGGAGAAACTGACCGGCTTGCAGGAGGTGTATCTTTGGCAGAGCGATGCTTCTTCCGCAGGGGTCGCGGCACTCAGGGAGGCCTTGCCGGATGCCAAGATTGATCGAGGAGATCAAGCGGGGTGAAGGGATGGGAGGTTTCAGGGGGGCGGCCGTTCTAGCAGCTGATCCGGTAGCCTGGTATTACCCGCTCTCCAAAATGTAGGAGATATGGGGGGTGTAGAAGGCGGGTTCCAGGAGGAAGGAGTCGTGACCTTTGTCGGAGTGAACCGTGATGTGCATGGAATCCACGCCGGCCCCGTGGAGGAGTTGATGAAGGTGTTCTTGTTCTTCCGGGTAGAAGCAGAAGTCGCTATCGATCGAGAAGATGAGAAAGCGCTGCCCCGCCTTTTGGCAGCGGCCGAAGAGGGCCTCGATGCTGTCGGCTCCGCCCTCGGTCAGGGCGTTGTAGCGCGACCACATGTCGTTGATGCGAAGGTAGGTGTTGGCGTCGAAACGCTCGACGAACTTTTTTCCTTGGTGGAGCATGTAGCTCTGGAAGGGGTCGCGAACGCGAAACCAGGCCAGCATTTCTTCCTCCTGAAGGATTTCCTGGCGAGCGCGTTTTTCGAAGGCGTCCAGGTGGACGAAGGTTTTGTGAGAAATCATGCGGGCAATGGCCAGCCCGTATTCCGGGGCCGGTCCTTGGTAGTAGTCGCCCCCGTGGAAGTTGGGGTCGTTCTCGATCGCCAAAATCTGCTCGAAGAGAATGAGGCGATTGAGAACGGTGGTCTGGAAACCGCTCGCGATGGGGATGACGTGACGAACGCGCTCTGGGAGGTTGGTGGCGAAGGTCAGGGCCAGCAGACCGCCGACGGAGGGGCCGATGCAGGCGTGCAATTGCTGGATGCCAAACGAGTCGAGCAACTGGGCCGCGGACTGGACTTGGTCCGAGGCCGAGATGTGAGGGAAGGAGGAACCCCAGGGACAGCCCGTCGCTGGATTGAGCGAGGAGGGGCCGCTCGACCCGTAGCAGCCGCCGAGGTAGTTCGGGCAGAGAACGAAGAAGCGCTCGGTATCGATGGCCTTGCCGGGGCCGATGAAATCACTCCACCAGCCGAGGTGGCAATCTTCGGTCCAGATTTTGCCGATTTCTGGGATGGAGGGGTTGTGGCCGGAGGCGTGCTGGGTCCCGCTCAGGGCGTGGAAGAGGAGGATGGCGTTGCTGCGGTCGGCATTGAGGGTGCCGTAGGTTTCGTAGGCCAACTGGAGTCCGGAAAGGGTGGGGCCAGCGCTGAAAGTGAACTCTGGGAGGGAGAAGAATTGCGTGCTGACCGTGGCCTCTGGCATGGGGAGGCGCAGTTAAGCCCCTCCCCGTGAGAAAGTAAAGAAGGGGCTCTTTCCCGCCCCGTTCGGGCCGGGGAGCGGGTGGCCTTCACTCTTGGTCCGCTTGGATGGCTGTCAGGGCGATGGTGTAGATGATATCATCGACCAGCGCGCCTCGACTCAGGTCATTGACCGGTTTGCGGAGGCCTTGGAGCATGGGGCCGATCGAGACCACTTTGGCCGAGCGCTGGACGGCTTTGTAGGTGGTGTTGCCGGTGTTGAGATCCGGAAAGATGAAGACGGTGGCCTGGCCGGCGACGGGGCTGCCCGGGGCCTTGGAGGCGCCGATTTCGGGAATGGCGGCCGCGTCATACTGCAAGGGGCCATCGATTGGGAGGTCGGGCCGCATTTTTTGGGCGAGCTCGGTCGCGCGCCGGACCTTGTCGACATCCTCCCCCGCTCCCGAGGCCCCAGTGGAGTAGCTGATGAGGGCCACGCGAGGCGGGATGCCGAAGGCTTCGGCCGATTCGGCGGAGCGGAGCGCGATATCGGCCAGGGTTTCCGCATCCGGGTTGGTATTGACCGCGCAGTCTCCGTAGACGAGCACTTGGTCCGGGAGGCACATGAAGAAGACCGAGGAGACGACGTGAGCGCCTTCTTTGGTTTTGATGAGCTGGAGCGCGGGGCGGATGGTGTTGGCAGTGGAGTGGACGGCGCCGGAGACGAGGCCATCGGCATCGTTTTCCAGCAGCATGACGGTGGCCAGGAAGACATTGTCCTCGAGGGCTTCGGCCGCCATAGCTTCGGTCAGGTTCTTGTGTTTCCGGGCTTCCACGAGGGGGGCGATGTAGCGGTCGCGGTGCTCCCCGGGATCGAGGATTTCGAGGCCGTCGGGCAAATTGATTCCCTGGGCGGCGGCGGCTTGCTGGATGGTCTCGGGTGAGCCGAGGAGGACGCAGCGGGCGATGCGACGCTCGTGACACGAGACGGCCGCGCGCAAGGTGCGGGGTTCATCGCCCTCGGGCAGGAGGATACGCTTGTTGGCTTGGCGGGCGCGCTCCGCCAACTGGAAGCGGAAAGCCGGGGGCGAGAGGCGGCGTTCGATCTCGATGGCCGAGTCCTCGAGGATCCATTGCACATCGATCCGCCGGGCGATGAAGTCGAGTGTGCTGTCCAGTCTCTCGGTGTCATCAATGGGGATTTCCGTGTTGAGTGTGGCGAGTCGATTGACCACCCGAATGCTGGAACCCGTGGCGAGAGCCAGAGGGAGACCGGCCTCGAAGGCGGGGCGGCAGAGCTGAAGCACGTTGCGATTCGGGCCGATCTCCTTGCCCCCGGTCAGGATGACTCCGGCCAGCATCTGACCGCGAATGCTCGCGAGAGCGGCCGCCATGAGGATGTCTTCGCGGTCGGCCGGGGTCAAAATGAGGGAGCCGGCCGAGAAAACATGGATGAGGTTCGGCACGGTCCGGGCCAGAAGGTGATGGCTCGAGACGCGACGTTGATCCATCTCGCCCCGCTCGATGACCTCCGCTTTGAGATGGTCCACGATGTCTCGCATCCGTGGCTGCAAGAGATTGGGGCTGGCCGGGATGGAGCCGAGCAGGGTGAAGCTGGTCAGTTGGAGGCAGGGAAGCTGGGTCTGGATGTTTTGGAGGAAGTGCTCGGGATCCACGCCCTCTGGGCTTTCAATCCGATTGAGGATGCATCCAACCACGTGCCGGGATTGAATGCCGCCGAACATGGAGCCAGCGGTGCGGAGCCGCTGGTCGAGAGTGAGCAGGTTGCCATCCCTGAGGACGTCCACCAGGATAACTTCCGCCCCGAGGGTGCGGGCGATTTCTTGATTGAGCTGGGTGGAGATGCGGTCCTCCTCGGTGCTCACGAGGCCCTCCACGATGACGACATCGCAGTCGGTGGTCGAGCGTTCATAACGATTGACCACTTCCTCCATCAGGTCGTGGACTTTGCCCTCGTGGAAGAGTCGGCTGGCTTCGCCCAGCGGGATGGGCGTGGCGGGGGTGCGCTGAAGGATATGTTGAGCGTAGGCGGTCGAGCGCTCTGGTCCGGTGTCTTCGGGACGGGGCTGCGCGATGGGCTTCATGAAGCCGACTCCGGCTCCACGACGCTCCAGCGCCCGCACCACGCCCAGCGAGATGGTGGTGAGACCTACGCTGGAGGAGGAGGGAACAAGAAAGAAGGCGTGTTTCATGGGAGAAGGAGGCGGGAGGCCTCGCGGGCGATGCGGAGTTCTTCGTTGGTGGGCACCACCTGACAAGGGAAGGCGCTTTCGGGGGCGCTGATGAGACCTGCGCTTTCGGCTCCGTGTTGGGCGTTGCGCTCGGGATCGATGACCACTCCGAGAAGGCGGAGGTGGCTGAGGGTTTTTTCTCGCACGGCTGCCGCGTGCTCGCCGATGCCCCCCGAGAAGACGAGGGCGTCCACTCGGTCCAGGGAGGCCGTGAGACCGAGTAGTCCTTTGGCCAAGCGGAAGCAGAAGACCTCGAAGGCGAGGAGGCAGGCCGGGTCACCACTCTGGACCCCTTCGAGAATTTCTCGCATGTCATTGGAGCGCCCCGAGAGACCGAGCAAGCCACTTTGTTTGTTCAAGAGGCTGGTGCCATCCTCCAGCGAGAGCCCCATGGTGTCGTGCAGGTAGAGCAGGAGATTGGGGTCGACATCGCCCGAGCGGGTCCCCATGGTCAATCCCTCCAGCGGCGTCAAGCCCATGGTGGTGTCCACGGACCTCCCTTCGCGCACCGCACAGGCGGAGCAGCCATTCCCGAGATGGGCCAGGAGGAGAGAGAGCGATTCCGCCGGCCGCCCGAGCCGTGCGGCCGTTTCTTCCAAAAGGTAAGCGTAGCTGATGCCGTGGAACCCGTAGCGGCGCACGTGGCCCTTGGTGTAAAGGGTTTCGGGAAGGGCGTAGCGAAAGGAGTGCGGCGGGAGGGTTTGGTGGAAGGCGGTGTCGAAGACGGCCACTTGCGGGAGGCCAGGGCGGCTTTCAAGAAGGCTGTGAATGCCTTTGAGTGCCCAAGGGTTGTGCAAGGGGGCCAGTTGGTTGCAGGATTCGATTTTGCGGAGGACCTCCTGATCGACGCGGACGGAGGAGCGGAAATGCTCCCCGCCGTGCACCACGCGGTGACCGACCCCGGGCAGGGGGGCTTCCAGCGAGGCGAGTGCCTCCAACTTTGGTAGGATCAGCTCGAGGGCTTGACGGTGATTGAGATCGCTTTCTGCAATTTGCTGGGTCTCACCCGGATCTCCCTGGAGGCGCACCCGGCTCTGGGGGGTCAGGAGGTTCTCCGCGATGGCTTGGGAGAGCGATCGACCGCTGGCGGGCTCGATGAGCGCGAGCTTGAGAGAGGAACTGCCTGCGTTGACAACGAGGAAGGGAAGAGAGGACATGTGCGCGGTGACTTCTAGCAGCTGATCTGGCGGGTTGGTATTACCTGAGGTTCGCTGCACTCGCCATGCCGAATTTGGCAAGCACTTGCGCGAAGTGGAGCCGGGCCGGATGGCCGCTCAATCCCAGAGCATGTGCTGGAGGCGAATCCGCTTGGCCAGCTCTTGCGCCTCGCTGGCACGCGGTCCGGGAAGGCGGGTCAGCCGGTCGGCTATCCGGGCGGCGGCTTCCCAGTGTTGGCGGGATTCGAGCAGGGAAATGGCGGCCAAGCCGCAGCGAAAGAGAGAACCGTAACCAGGCGGCTGGTTCTGGGGGGGGGCTTCGCCTTCGAAGAGGCGGTCATGGTAGACTTCCAAGGCTTCATCGGGTCTTTCCAAAAGCGTCAAGAGGCGGCCCAGCTGGTAGGCGGCCTCATTCAACTGGTCGCCCCCCAGGCTGGAATCTGCCAGCAGGGGACGGAGTTGTTGCGCGGCTGCTTGCATCTGGGTGCGGACGTCTTCGGTCTTCACCAGGGGCAAGGCCCGGGCCCGGAGCAGCATGGCGCTGGCCACGTCTCGGGGGGCTCCCTCGGCTTGCAGTTCGGAAATGAGGCTGTCCAAGAGAGCGACGGCTTCCTCGGGGGTCCCTTGGCGAATGAGAAGCTCTGCTTGCTTGCGGCGGGCCGGCAGCAGGAATTCGCCATCGCGATCAATGACTTGTTGGAAAAGCTCCGTCGCTTCCTCCAGGCTGGTGGGGCCCATGCTGTACATGGCGGCGCAGCCGGCGAAATAGAGGGCGGTTTCTTCCCGGGCATCGGTCGGGAATTTTTCTGCGAGCGACTCGAAGTAAACCCGCGCGCGCGCGAAATTCCGCATGCGGTAATGAAGCTCCCCCAGCTTGAGAAGGTGGGCGGGGTAGGCCGCGGACTCGGGGAAGCTGGTGACGAGGGTTCCCAAGACTTCGGCCGCCTCGGGCAGCCGTCCTGAGGCCTCTTGCAGTCGCACTTGCAGAAGAAGCCGCGTTTCTTGCTGCTCCGCGGTTTCGGAAGTCTTTTCCAAGCTGGCGAGCGCTTCCTCGGCCCTCGCCAAGTTGCGGCCTTCCCGGTGGAGAATCCACTCGACAAAGGCGAGGACGCCTTCGCGATGGCGAGGGTGGGTGGGCTGGGAGCGATTGAGAAATTCTTGGAAGTAGGGCTGGGCTTCTTCGCTCGGCCGCTTGGCTCGCCAGAGAGCCGCTTCCAGGAGGAGCTGTGCTTCCAACTCGTCGCTGCCCGACTGCTGCAAGAGCTGGTCAGCGAGCTGAAAGTCTTCTCCATCGCCTCCCGGGATGGCGGACAAACCCAGGTGATACGCGCTCTTTTGGCGAAGCTCTTCGGCCAAGTCAGGCATTTGAGCCAGCTCTCGAAAGCCTTCCAAGGCACGCGCATACTCACCGGTTTCCAGGTAGGCACGAGCTTCCGCGTAGATCCTCTCCCCTTCAGCCGCCGGACTTAGGGTGAGCGGCTCGAGTTCCTGAAAGAGAGCGGTGATTTCCACGCGGTCTCCTTCGGTCACCGCCAGCGAGACCAGGTGGAGAAGCGCTTGGCGTTGGAGGAAGTGGCGCGGGAAGTTATCGAGGAAGCGACGAAACTCATCGTGGGCTTCCTGGCTTTTCTCGAGACGGAACAGTTGCAAGGCCTGGTAGTAGCTGGCGATGGCGCGCAGTTCCGCGCTATCGCTCTGGACCCAGCGAGCAAAGTCCTCCGCCAAGTCATCGCCCGCGAAACCCGGCAGCTCTGCTAGCATGGAAAAGGCCTGAGAAAGGAAGAGGCTTTCGGGAGAACCCTCAATGAAGAGGAGGAGGGCGTCCTGAGCCGATTCGTCCTGCGAAGCCTCGAGAAGGGTTTCGGCGAGGCCGATTTGAGTCATCTCTCGCAGTTTGCGGGGGAGCGAGAGGCCGGGCTCGAGTAGGCTGCGAAATCCGGCTTCGGCCGATTCCAAACGACCTTCCAGAAAATCCAAACGATACTTCAGGAAAGAGCGGTAAACGCGTTGCGAGGAGGAGAGACGTTGGGGGTCGTTGGTGGCGAGTTCTTGGGCCGCTTGGGGATAGTCGGCCAACTGGAGCCGAATCTCCGCTCGCTTGAGAGAAGCCAGGGGATCGTGGGGGAGCCGGGCCAGTTGGGCGAGAGCCTGTTCTGGTTGGCTGAGCGAGACCAGGAGACTGGCCCGGCTCAGGAGAGCGGCTCGCCGCAATTCGGACGGGGAGTCTTCCCGAGAGACCTCTTCAAGAAGAGCGACCGCTTCCGTAAATCGGCCCATGCCAGCCAGCGCCAAGCCGCGCCAGAAGGTGGTTTGGGCATCGGTTAGCAAACGGTCCGAGTAGGAAACAGCCAGGGCCGTGGTGCTCTTCCCGGCGCGGACACAAGATTCCAGATAGCCTTGCTCGATGGTGGCACGGGCTGCCTCGCTGAGATCGGCTCGCTGGAGCAATCGTCCAAACTTGAGACTGGCGACCTGCACCAGCCCCGCTTCGAGGGCTCTTTCCGCCTTCGCATATTCGTCGAGGCGTCGGAGTTCTTCTGCCAGCGGGATCTCCTGCGCTGGACTGCTCGCTAGGAGCAGCAGAGAGAGCAAGAGAAGGCGGCCAAGCATAACAGAAAGCTAGGAGAGTTGCCGCTCACCACAACCGGGAAATCGGGCCGAGTCTGGCAAAAAACCGCCCGCTGCACCGGAGTGCAGCGGGCGGAAACGAACGCGTCTCACCAAGATTCAATCGAGCAAGTTCTCGCCGGGCACCCAAATCTCCTGCCCCTCTTCCAGCTTAGCGGAAGGGGCGAGCTGATTGAGCGCGGCGATGTCCTGCGCGGTCGTATTGAAAGTTCGGGCCACCGATTCCAGGGTGTCGCCCTCCAAAATGGGGTAGCGAATGAGGAGCCGATCCACTGAGCTTTCCTCGGCCGAGGTGGTTTCCTCCTTCTCCTGCTGTTGCTCAACGGGAGGGTTGGTTTCGGTGGACTGGGCGGCCACTTCCGCCGGTTCAGATTCTTCGACCACGGCCGGCGGCGAGGGCTCTTCGGCGGGGGCCGGAGGCGGGGGCTCGCTGGGAGGGGGGGTGGGTTTCTTGGGGGCCTCGCTCTGGGCGGCGAGAGCGACAGGCTCTCCCTGCAGTTGGAGGCTTTGGCCTACCCGGATGAAGTTCCCATCTTCCAGCCCGTTGATGGCGGCCAAGTGCTGGTGGGTCATCCCATGGGCCTTGGCAATGCTGTAGAGGGTATCGCCATTTTTCACGAGGTAGCTGCGGGGCGTGGCCGGCGGGGTGAGAGGGCCGCTCTTTTCCGGGGGAGCCGGCGGGGAAGAAGGCGCCTGGCCCGCCAAGACGGTCTCCACCCAAGCAGGATTTTCGACAGCCGGTCGGTCGGTGCTTTGGCGAGGAGCTGGACTCGAGGCTGCGGTCTTGGTGGCGCCGGGGATGGTCAACTTTTGGCCAGCGAAGATTTTGGAAGGGTCGCTCAGCTGGTTGGCGGAGGTCAGGGTCGCGACCGGGACGCCGTAGCGGCGGGAGATGGAAAAGAGCGTCTCGCCACGCTGGATGGTGTGGAGAGTGCCGGTGCCCCGGCTCACGGGAGGCGCGTCCGCCACGCTGGATGGGTTCGCATCGACCCGCTCTACGACGGCCTGTTCCGTGACTTCGGGAGCCCTTTGAACGGGAATTCGTTGGGGCTGGTTGGTGGCAGAGGCGGTCACCGCGGGAATCTGAAGGGTCTGCCCGACAAAAATGCGGACGGGGGTTCCCAGGCGATTGACCTGATGGAGTTTTTCGGGGGCCACGCCGTGGGATTGGGCAATGGTCCGCAAGGTATCGCCGCTCTTGACGGTGTAGGGAAAGGTCCCCGGCAGAGGATTGGGTTGGGGAAGGGCGGTGGGAGCCAGGGTGTCTCCGGCGTCGAGGTAGGGATTGCTGGGTTTGTTCCGGTCTCCGAGAGAAGAGGTGGGCTTGGCCGGGCGATCGCCAAAGAGGGTCAAGCTGGCCTTATTGAATTCTTCAGCCGATTTATCGAATCCGACCGAATCCCCCAGATTGCCGGCTCGCTGCTGAAGAGTGAAGAGTTCGGTCTTCTGTCTCGCGGTCTGACCGATGAGATCACGCTCCATGCGGTTCTTAATACTGTAGCCCGAATTTTTCCCGCCCTGCCCGACGAAGGGCAGCGCCAGCGCGGCCCCGAGGAGCAAGCGGAACAAAATCTTGGTTTTCATGGGCCGGATTAAAATTAACATCTGTGAAATATCAGGCAAGCATAATCATTGACGGGGAGAGATCCGATGAAATCACACCAGAACAGGGCGGCCAGGCGACGGAAAAGGCGTTGCCAATGGGGGCTTTTTGTCCTGGAGCTTGTGGCTTCATTAAAAATTATAATATTTTTAACAGGATTTGGGGTGCCTTCATTCAAACTTTCTTTCCAAACACCTGTGGGAGGGGAGCGAAATGACTTCCGAATCGTGCTGGATGCCGGGCATGGGGGGGAGGACGGGGGGACGACCGGGACGGGAATCCTGGAAAAAGTGCTGACCCTCGATATGACTTGGAAGGTGGCCCGGCGTCTCGAGGCCAGTGGATGGCGAGTCGAGATGACGCGGGAGCGGGATGAGACGGTGCCGCTTTGGCAGCGGGTGCAGCAGAGCAATTATTACCCGAACAGCCTTTTTGTGAGCATTCATGTGAATGCGGATGGACGGAGTGCTCGCTCGCATGGGATCGAGACTTTTTACACCCGGCCCAAGGAGGAATCGGCTCGGGCCATGGTAGCGAAGCGATTCGGCTTGGAGGCGGCGTATCTCGATTCCCGCAGCGAGGAGTTTGCCCAGGTAACACAAGATGCCCTGGTGGCGGCAACGGGGGCGCGGGATCGGGGTATTGAGAGCCGCGCTTACCTGGTAACGCGCCAAACGGCCGCCCCTTCCATTTTGATTGAGTGCGGTTTTCTGAGCAATCCGGAGGAAGCCAAAAAGTTGGCTACACGAGCTTACCGTGACCGTTTGGTGGAGGGGATTGTGGCGGGGGTGGAGGCCTTTGCCAGCCGGACTCTGGCCGACCCTGGGAGAGGTCTTCAGGGAAGGAGCGAGGGATCGTAGGGCCAAACGGTGGTGGCATCGCGGGTCGACAACCACCCCCGATCCCCGCTCGGAAGCTCGGCGTAGAGCCACGGACCGCGCTCCGCCAAGAGTTTGGCCTCGGTGCCTGAGACGGCGGCCCGGAGTTCGCTGGCTGAGCGCGCCGGTGCGCTCCGCAGGAAGGCGGTTTCCGAGGTGATGATGACTTTGGCGGTCGGCGAGAGGCGCTTTCCAGCCGCTACCCTCCCGGTTCCTCCCACCGCCAGTCCCACCAGGGAGAGAAGGGCCAGGGCGAGGAGCCCCCTCCGGCTTCCCGCGGAGAAGGACCAAAAAAAGAATCCGGCCAGGGCCAAGACGAGCAGCCAAAAAGAGAATGAAATCACGTTCAGCCAAGCGGTCTTGGAGAACCAGCCACCCCACTCTTGCCAAGAGGGCTCTTCCAAGGCGGGAGAGCCGGTCCGTTGGCGGAGAAAACGTCGATTCTGCTCGGCCTCCCGAAAGCCGGGCGCGGCCGCCAAGGCGCGTTCATACCAGAGGAGCGCCTCGCCAAATTGGCCTTCTCGGTAGGCGGCGTTTCCTTTTTCGAAGAAGGAAACGGCTTCCAGCTCTTCCTCGGCGGCCGAAGCCAGCGCGGGGAGGGGACCAGCCAGCAGGAGCAGAATGACGGTCAGGAGGGAGCGATTCACGAGGTGGGGAAATGGGAGGAGAAGGCTTTCACCACCGCCTGGCGTTCTTCTGGGCTGGGTGCGGCCTCACGCTCCGCGCTCGGGGCGGCGTAGGCGAGGGATGCTTGGGCCAGAAGGACTTCCTCGGGCAGGAGAGGGGGGGAGCCGAGTTGGGAGAGGGTTTCTTTGAGTCGGGCCGCCAGACGATAGAGTTCCCGTCGATTGTTCGATTCGGTCTGGAGGCTCGCGAAGAGGCGCTTGGCTTCTTGGCGGAGGGCGAGGGTTTCTTGGTCCTGGCGCGAGGCCGCTCGCCTTCGGAGTCCGAGGAGAGTGATGGCCAGAAAGGAGCTGGCTCCCAGACCTTGAATGAGCCAAAAGGAAGGGCTTTCCCGCCAGGAGAGAGGGGCCTGGGCGAGGGGGCGGGGCGTGCGGTCGGTGACTTCGATGATGTCTTGGAGCCCGGTCTCGACCGGGCGGGAAAGGGAGGAGGGGAGCGTGGTGGGGGTGGGAGTCATGACGAGCGGAATGGGATCGCTTTGGACAGTCTCGTAGCGACCGGTCTCGGGGTCGAAGTAGCTGAAGCGGAAGGGAGGAATCGCTTCGTGGGGCTGGAGCGCGCGCAGGATCCGGCTGAATTGCCTTTGGCCGGCTTTCGCGAATTCCTTGTTGGAGGGATCGCTATTTTCCAGCTCGTAGGTCTTCCACCCTTGGGGTTCGGTCAGCTCGGGCGGGGTCAGGCTGGTGAAGTTCCCTTGGCCGCGAACGGTGAAGAGGAGGGAGATGGGCTCGTCTTGCTGGAGTTCGATAGGCTGGGCGGAGACGGTCATCTCAAAGCTCCCAATGGCGCCACTGAACCCTTCGGGCGGGTCCTCTGGCAGGGGAAGGGAGCGAATCTCCAGGGCGGTCCCGCGGAGAGTGCGCTCGAGGATTTCCTGGCGTGGGGGAAAGACGCGTTGGTTGATGCGGCCGCCGAATTTGAGGTCGATCCGGGGTGGACCGAAGCTGAGGATCCCGGAATTGAGAGGCACGATGATCCCTTTGAAGGTGTAGGCCCGGAAGACTTTGCGATCGAGGTAGAGGCGGGATTGGCTGAAGTATTCAGGTCGCCGCAGAATGAAGCCTTCGCTCTCGACTTGGATCACGAGATCGCGCGGGTCATTCAGCAGCCGGATGCCGTCTTCGAGATAGAGGGTGAATTCGATGGGCACTTCCTGGCCCTCATAGATCTGCTCCCGGAGGACGGCGGTTTGCAGGAAGACCGTTTCGCCGGTTTGCAGGGAAGCCCGGGGCACCCGCCGAGGGTCTTCCACCCAAAAGGAGAGGGGGCGAGTCTGGTAAAGGCCGCGACTGCTTTCCACTTCCAAGGAGGGCAACTCCCAGCGACCGGGCTTTTCTGCCACCATCTCGTAGGTGAAGCGCGTTTGGCTGACACCGTTGTAGTATTCCATTCGGCGACCATCGAAACGAAGCCGCAGCCCCTCGATTTCGGGAAGCTCAGGGGGTTGCCCGAGGCGGGCCTCGGTGGCCAAGATTTGTAGGGTGCCGGTCTGCCCCACAATCAAATGCTGAGGACTGGCCCGCACTTCGACTTCAGCGCGGGCCCACTGGCTCAGGAGGAGAACGAGAAACAGCTGGGAAAGGCTCTGTCTCATCACCAGTTTTTTTCTGGACGTTGGAAGCGTTGCATCCGCTGGGGCAGGATCACTCGATTGTCTTCATCGGCGTAGCGCTCCAGCATTTCCGCAATTTCCTCGAGTGACTTTCCTGCGAGCTTTTCTTGGAGGTTGCGGCGAGCTTGGAGGTCGCGCGGTTCCTGGCCCTGGGAGGAGTCACCGGAGGGTCCTGGGTCGGTGGCGCTGTCTTGGCTAGGCGATTCTTCTCCCGATGGCTGGGTGCGGTTTTCCTCTTCTTGGGTGCCGTCCGGGGAAGCTTCGGAGGCGCCTTCCTCTTCGGGTGGAGCGGAAGGAGCGTCGCCCGACTGGGTTTCCTGATTTTGATTCTCCTGAGAAGAGGTGTCCTGCCCTGGCTGCTCCGAGGGGCTCTCTTCGGAGGAGTCGTCTTGCGATTCCTTTTCTTCCGGGGATTCTTGCGAGGCCTGGCTGGGCTCTTCTGGTTGCTGTTTGAGCTGGTCGAGTTTGCGCTGCACGTAGTCGCGATTGAACTGAGCGTCTTCGTTCTCTGGGTCGAGGGCGAGGGCTTGGTCGTAGTGCGCGATGGCGTCTTCCCAGTCCCGGATGGTATCGCGCAGCTGGCCGGGACGGGGAGGGGTGCCGTCTTGGGCGGGGGCCAGCGTCCGCTGGCCGAGTTGGTAGAGCGTGTTCCCGAGGTTGTAGTGGGCGGTTTCCTGAATGGCGGGCCGCGGGGAGCGGAGGGCCTTGCCAAAGGCATTGAGGGCGCTGGCGTACTCGCTCACTCCATAGGCCGCGGCACCCAGGCCGAGCTGGCTGCGGTCTCCCTGGAGGGCGGTCTGGGGTAGGCTGGTCAGTTCTTCCCAAGCTTCTTCTGGCCTGCCTTCTCGTAGGTTTTCCCAGGCTTGGTCCTGACCAAGGAGGGGGAGGGAAATCCCCAAGAGGAGGAGCAGGCTGAGGCTCGGGCGGAGTCGCACGGGGACGAGGAGGGAACTCGCCAGAAGAAGCAGTCCCGCCAAGACGAAAGGCTGGAAAGACTCTTCTTTTCTCACGACCTCGCGCGTCCCAAAGCGTTCTTCTTCCACGAGCGAAATGGCCTCCATGATGGTTTGCTCCAGCGGGGTGTCCCCCAGGAGCGGTTGATATAAGCCATTGGGGGAAAGGCTGGCAAGCTGAACCAGGCTTTCGGTCTCCAGGCGGCTGAGCACGGGGTGGCCTCCTTGATCCCGGAGAAATTGGCCGCTCTGTGCGGGGTCGGGAACGATGCCTCCTTCGCGGGTGCCCACGCCGACCGTGATGATGACGAGTTCCTCTTGGCGGAGCCGCTCCGAGTAGTCGGTGATCTCGCCCTCGTGAGCCTCGCCATCGCTCAAGATAATAAGGATGTCTTGGCTGCGACTGGTTTTTTCAGCACTTTCGAGCGCGAGGTCCAAGAGCGCCCCGAAATGGGTGCCTCCTTGGGGGATGTTATCGGTTTCGATCTGATCGATGGTGGAGCGCACGGCCCGGTGGTCGATCGTGAAAGGAGCCTCCAGAAAAGCGGTTCCAGCAAAGGTGATCAAACCCACTCGATCCCCCGGGAGAGCATCCAGCAGGTCATTGGCTGCCAGCTTGGCCCGGACGAGGCGATTGGGAGAGAGGTCCTCCACCAGCATGCTGTTGGAACAATCAATGGCCAGGAGGACGTTGCGGCCTGCCTGATAGACGGTTTCGCGGGATTCCCCAAACTGCGGCCTGGCCAGGGCAATCAAGATCGAGGCCAGGCCAACTGCGACCAGGCTAGGAGCGAGCCAACGCCGGCCTGGAGAGAGGCGGAGCAGGCGATGGCGGAGGCGGGGGGCGACCACTCGATCGAGGGCCCGATGAGGGGGGCGGCGGCGGAGCTGCCCCCACAGCAGTGCCGGGAGCAAGAGCAAGAGCCAGAGTAGCTGGGGATGGGCAAAGGGCAGATTCATGGAAGGGTTTTTCGCAGAAGAGCGGGGAGCCCGTCTGTCAGTAGCCAGCACAAGAGGCCGGCCGCCAGGACCCACGGGAACCACTCCCGGGCTTCTTTCACGGTGCGAACCTGGAGCTCGGATTTTTCCAATTCATCGATATCGCGAAAGGTGCGGGCCAGGCTGTCTGTGCTGTCAGCCCGAAAATAGGTGCCGCCGGTGAGGTCGGCAATTTCTTGAAGGGTTTCTTCATCGAAGGATTCCATGCGTGCGGTCATGCCATTGGGCATGCGGAGAAGCTGCTCTCCGGGGCTGCCCACGCCGATGGTGTAGACGCGGATGCCGAGCTTGGCGGCCAGCCCGGCGGCCGTCAGCGGGCCCAATTCATCCACGGTGTTGCTGCCGTCGGTGATAAGGACCACGATTTTGCTTTTGGCAGTCTCCCGCTGGAGGCGATTGGCGGCCGAGGCGATGGCCAGTCCGATGGCGGTGCCGTCTTCCACCAACCCGATTTCGACCCGCCGGAGATTCCGCTTCAGCCAGTCGTGCTGCAAGGTAATGGGGCTGACCGGGTAGGGGCGACCGGCAAAGGCGATGAGGCCGATGCGGTCGTTCGGACGGAGGTCGAGAAAGTCCGCCGTGACGGCCTTGGCCGCGGTCAAGCGATCGACCAAGCGGCCGTAGAGCCGAAAGTCCCGCGCCGTCATAGAGCGGGAGACATCGAGCGCGATGGAGATTTCGATCCCGCTGGCTTCCGAAAAGCCGGTTTCCGAAATGGTTTGCGGTCGCGCCAAGGCCGCGATGAAACAGGCCAGCGCCACCAGGAGGCCGAGCCAGCGGGGGGAAAGCCAACGATTCCGGGTGGGCTGGGCGAGGCGACGCAAGAGAGCCAAGCTCGAGAACACGACGGCCTCGCTTTGGCCGGCCCGGCCTTTTAGCCAGAGCAAAAGGGGCAGGGCGAAGAGCAAGAGCAGCCAAGCGGGGTCGGCGAATTGGAAGTGGCTGGTGAAGGTGGTCTGCAGAGGCTACAAAAGAGGTTCAGGGTTCGGCTTGCAGGAGAGACTCGGCCGCGTCCAAGAGGGCCTGGGCCTCTTTGGGGCTTTGAGGGCGGTAGCGGAGTTGGCTGCACTGCTTCATCCATGTGGCCCAGGGCTCGCGGAGACTTTCTGGAAGGGAGGGGGAGGTCCGGGCGCGCTCTACAAATTCGTGAGGGGATTCGAAGAAGGCGGGGTCTTGGTATTGCTGGCTGAGAAATCGACGCACAATCCAGGAGGCCTGCCGGGCCACTTCGAGGGAGGACAATCCTTCGGCTTCCGCTGTCAAGAGGCCGAAGGCCGCCTTGGCCTGGCTGGCAGGGGTGGGCGTGGGGAGGCTCTGGCGAAGGCGATGGATCTGCCAGGCGAGGGCCGCGAGGCAGAGGAGGGCGAGGGCGATGCCAGAGCCGAGCCAGAGGGCGGTGTAATCGGGAGGGGGCTCCGGGAGGACGAGGGGCCGGAGTTCTTCGGGAGCCGGGGCGGTGGGGTCGTCAGTCATGACGGCGACGGCGAGTTCGGAAAAATTGATGCAAGGGGCCGAGGTAGTGGAGGCCCTGTTGGCGCTCGTTTTGATCGAGCGGGGCCCGCAGCACCAGGTGATCGACCCCGCTGCCTTGGAAGACGGAGGCGACGAGGGCTTCCCAGCGGCGGCGCTCTTGGAGGTAGGCTTGGCGCACGGCTGGATCGGAGGTGCGGACGCGGACTTGCTCGCCCGTTTCCGCATCCTCGAAGAGGACCGTTCCCACTTTCGGGAGGGCGGTTTCGGCTTCGTCTTCGAGGCGAAGGGCTACCACGTCGTGCTGGCGGGCGAGGGGCTTGAGCGCCTTGGAGAAGTCGGGCGCTTGGAAATCGCTCAAGAGGAAGACCAGGCTATGGCGACGAAGACTTCGGGAGAGGCTTTCCAGGGGGGGCGTGAGGTCGGTTCTTTGTCCCTTCGCTCGCGTCAAAAGCACTTCTCGCACGCAACGCAGGCAGTGGGAGTAGCCTTTTTTGGGAGGGAGGAAGAGTTCGGTTTGGTCGCTGAAGAGGAGGAGGCCGATTTTGTCCCCATTTTGCTGGGCACTGAAGGCCAGGAGAGCAGCAATCTCAGCAGCGAATTCCCGTCGGCTGATGAGGGTGCTGCCATACTCGCCTGAGCGGCTGATATCGACGGCCAAGAGGACGCTCAGCTCTCTCTCTTCCACGAATTGCCGGATGTGGGGTGTGTCCATGCGAGCGGTCACCCGCCAATCAATGGCCCGGACGTCATCGCCATGTTGGTATTCCCGAAAGTCTTCGAAATCGATCCCTTCGCCTTTAAAGGAGCTATGGTATTCTCCGCCCAGGCTTTCGCGCACGAGCCCACTGGTTCGCATTTCGATGCGGCGCACTCGTTTCAGGATCTCCTCCAGCTCTCCTTCCTCAGCCATGTCAGGGAACGGGCACCTTGGAGAGAAGGGTCTGAACGATTTCTTGGCTGTCCTTTTCCTCGGCCTGCGCTTCGTAGGTTAGGAGCACGCGGTGTCGAAGGACATCCACCGCCAGGTCTTTGATGTCTTCGGGGATGACGAACTCCCGCCCGGCGAGAAAGGCCTGGGCCCGAGCACTGAGCGCCAAAGCGAGGGTGCCCCGAGGCGAGGCGCCGCAGCGAATGAGAGGAGCCAACTCCGGGGCGAAACGGGAGGGATCCCGGGTGGTCTGGATCAGCTCCACGATGTAGTCCCGGAGGCTGCCATCGAGGTAGATCTGGTTTACGAGCGCGCGACTTTCCCGCAGCTTGGCCGGATCGAGACAGGCCGTGGTTTCGGGAGGCTTGGCCGAGGTCGCCATGAGATCGAGAATCTCCCGCTCTTCCTCCCGCTTGGGGTAATCGACGACCACTTTGACGAGAAAGCGGTCGAGCTGGGCTTCCGGCAAGGGGTAGGTGCCCTCTTGATCGATGGGGTTTTGGGTAGCCATGACCAGGAAAGGGTCAGGGAGCGCGTAGCTGGTTTCGCCGAGGGTGACCTGGCGCTCTTGCATGGCTTCGAGAAGGGCCGATTGCACCTTGGCCGGGGCGCGGTTGATTTCGTCCGCCAGGATGAGGTTCGAGAAAATCGGTCCTCGTTTGGTAGTGAACTCGGCCTGCTGGGGATTGTAGATCATGGTGCCGAGGAGGTCGGCGGGGAGAAGATCGGGAGTGAATTGGAGCCGCTGGAATTCGACGTCCAAGCAGCCGGCCAGGGCGCGGACCGAGAGGGTTTTGGCCAGACCGGGAACCCCCTCTAGGAGGACGTGACCATTGCTCAAGAGGGCGAGAAGCAAGCGATCCATGAGGGCCTCCTGCCCTACGAGAACCCGATGCATCTCCGTGCGAACTTCCGAGGTCCACTGGCTGGCTTGAGCGATCTTTTCTTGCAAGGCTGACGCTTCCATAAGGCGAGAAACGTGTGGAGGGCGTCGGTGGAGGTGTCAATTGTTTCGGGACTCTCCCGTGAGCGGCTGGCTCGGCGGGGTGGCCGTCTGGTGTGTCCTTTTGCTTTTGGCCCCGGGGCGTCTAAGGGTGGGTTTTTCGCTTCACCCCCTTTCCGCTCTCCCCTATGCATTCCCGACTTTTCTTTTGGTCGCTCACGTCGGCTCTTTCCGGCTTTCTCTTCGGCTTTGATATGGTGGTCATCTCGGGGGCGGAGCAGGCCATTCAGAAGCTGTGGGATCTGAGCGCGGGACAACATGGTTGGCTCATGAGTTCGGCGCTTTGGGGCACGGTGGTGGGAGGGCTGCTGGGAAGCTGGCCGGCGGATCGGTTTGGTCGCAGGAAGACGCTCTTGGCCATTGGGATCGCTTATTTCATTTCGGCTCTCGGATCGGCCATCGCGCCGGATCCCGTCACGCTCATGATGGCTCGCTTTCTCGGTGGAATCGGGATCGGGGTCTCCACGGTGGCGGCGCCTCTTTTCATCGCCGAGCTTTCCCCAGCCTCGCAACGGGGACGGCTCGCGGGGCTCTATCAGTTCAATATCGTCTTCGCCATTTTGGTGGCCTTCGCCTCGAACGCGCTCATCCGCATTCTCTTCACGGGCCTGGGGGAGGAGGCGTGGCGGGTCATGTTGGGCGTCGAGGCCCTGCCAGCGCTCCTCTACACCCTGCTCTGTCTGCGCCTGCCAGAAAGCCCGAGGTGGCTGGTGCTGTCCCGGGGAGACCGGGAGGGCGCGCGCGAGGTCTTGCGACAGGTCAATCCCGATCAATCCGAAGAGGAACTGGAGGAGAGGATCGCGGAGATTGCCCACTCGGCCGGGGAGAGCAAAGGGCGGGAGCGCCTTTTCCGCGCGACCTTGCTCAAGCCCCTTCTCTTGGTGTTCGCCCTTTCCGCGTTCAACCAACTTTCTGGCATCAATGCGGTCCTTTTCTACGCGCCCCGCATCTTCGAGATGGGGGGCTTTGAGGGGAACGCGGCCTTGCTCAATTCGATTGGCATCGGTGTCACCAATCTCGTCTTCACCTTTCTGGGCTTGTGGCTGATTGATCGAGTGGGAAGGCGAATGTTGATCCTGATGGGCGGGGTCGGCTATGTGGTCACCCTCAGCTTGATTGCCTGGTGTTTCGCGAGCGAGACCTTTGCGCTCATGCCTTATTTTGTCTTCGCGTTCATTGCAGCGCATGCCATCGGGCAGGGAACGGTCATTTGGGTTTACATTTCTGAAATCTTTCCGGCGAAACAGCGGGCGGCAGGGACTTCCTTCGGGGTTTCGGTTCACTGGATCTTCGCGGCCGTCATTGCGCAGGTCTTTCCCACGCTGATTGGCGGCGTGGAGACGGAGTGGGTTTTCGGAGCCTTCGCGGGCTTGATGGCGCTGGCCTTTTTCTGGGCCCTTTTCTTCATGGTGGAGAGCAAGGGGCGGTCCTTGGAGGAGATGGAGGAGGCTCTCGGGATCAAGACCTCGTGAAACAAAAAAACCCATCGCGAGCGAGTCGCGATGGGTTTGGGATTTCCCGCCTGTGCCGTCCTGTGACGCTGGGTCTCAATCCCTGACTTGGTCAGGTGGGGACCGCTCCAAGACCTTCGACTTCCAGTCAAGGCCTGACGGTAGCGTCAGAGCTTCTCGCCCCCGTTTCTGTAACATCGGGTGAGGCCCGTGTCGGCCACATGAGTAACGAGCACTGTAGGAAAAATTCGGTTTTGAGAAAGAGCTTGAGAGGAGGAGGAGAGATTAGTTCAGCGGATCTCAACGGGCAATTTGCTTTTGAGTTTTTCGAGGACGCGAGCGTGGGCGGCGTCGACCTCTTCGGAGGTGAGCGTTTTGCTCGCGTCTCGATACGTCAGCGAGTAAGCGACGGATTTGCGGTCGGGGGCGAGCTTCTCGCCACTGGGGTCGGTGAAGACGTCGAAAGGCTCGGCTGCCACCAGGAGAGGTTCGTGGAGGCCCTTGAAAAAGCCCGCCAAATCGCGGTTGGGGAGCTCGAAGGGAACTTCCATGGCGACATCCCGTGAGATGACCGGGAATTTAGGAGGCTCTTGGTAGGAGTGGTTTGGGCGGAGCGCGAGGGTCGTCCACTTGCTCAAGTCCACCTCGGCAAAACTGATTTCGCCTTGGTAGCCGAGGTCTCGGGCGAGAGCGGGGGGGAGGAGGCCGAGGCGGCCGAGCTTGTTCTTCCCGACCCGAATTTCCACCGCCAGGGCGGCCTGGGGCAGGTCGAGCGGGACCCATTTGAAGGCCGCCGCCGGCAGGAGAGATTCCAAGAGGCCTTTGAGATCGAAGACCTGGGAGTCTTCCGGTTTGGGATCGACCCAGGAGCGGCCGGTGCGTGGTCCCGCTAAGAGGAGGCCGAGGGTGCTCTGCTCGGCAGTGGTTTCGGCCCCTTGGCTGAAGGTGGTGCCCATTTCAAAGAAGGCCAGGGATTCGGCTCCAAAGCGGAGATTTCGCTCCAGAACTTCCAAGAGCCCGGGAACGAGGCTGCCGCGGAGTTGGGAGTAGTCTTCGCTCAAGGGGTTTTTGATCGAGACAGGGGAGAGGCTCGGCCAGGGGGCGCCCGCGTTGGCGGCGGGAGAGGTCAATTTGATGGTCCGGGCTTCCTGGTAGCCGCGTGCGGCCAAGGTGCTGCGGAGTCGATTGGCGTAGTCCCGAGCGAGGTCGGCGGGAGAGCTTTCCGCCGGAGCGCTCGTGGTGGTGGTGGGGACGTCATCGAGCCCCGCCACGCGGGCGATTTCCTCGACCAGGTCGATGTGCCGGGGAAGGTCCAAGCGCCAAGTGGGTGGTTGCCAGAGGTTGGGTTCGGTCTCGCTCAAGCCGAGTTTTCGAAGGATCTCCCTTCCGGAGCCTTCGGGGAGGTGGCCTCCGAGGTAGTGATGGGCTCGCTCGGGATGGAAGGGGACGGCGGGGGGAGCGGCGGGAAGTTGGCCTTGGCATGCGAGGGGCTCCTGGGCCTGCCCCCCGGCCAGTTCGAGAATCCATTTGGTGGCCAGTTCGCTGGCTCCCAGAATCTGTTGGGGATCGACTCCGCGTTCGAAGCGGTAGCTGGAGTCGCTATGGAGGTGATGCCGGTGGCTGGTGCGTCGCACGCGGGAGGGGGTGAAGTAGGCCGCTTCCAGGAGGAGGTCGGTCGTGGTGGCGGAAACGCCGCTTTCCAAGCCTCCCATGACGCCGGCTAGGGCGACTGGTTTTTGCGCGTCGGCGATGACCAAGTCGGCCTCGCTCAGGGCATAGGTTTCCCCATCGAGGGCCTGAAAGGGCTCGCCCGCGGTCGCGCCACGCACTTGGAGCGGGCCTGCCAGCTTCGCGAGGTCGAAGACGTGCAGCGGTTGCCCCATTTCCATGAGGACGAAGTTGGTGATATCGACCAAGTTGTTAATGGGGCGGAGCCCAATGGCGGTCAGCTTGTCTTGCAGCCAAGCTGGGCTTTCCTTGACCTGGACACCCCGAATGATGCGCGCGCTGTAGAAGGGGCAACCTGCGGGATCGTGGAGCGTGAGTTCGCTTTCCGAGCTGGTCTGCGCGGGGATCGCAGAAAGGGCGGGAGGCGATTTCAGTTCGCGCCCGGTGAGGGCAGCCAGCTCGCGTGCCAAGCCCAGATGGCTGAGGAGGTCGGGGCGGTTGGGCGTGATTTCGAGTTCCAGGATGGTGTCGGGAGGAACGATTTCCTGAAAAGGTTTTCCGAGGGGGAGGGCGGGATCGAGGAGGAGGAGCCCCGCGTGGTCGTCTCCCACGCCCAGTTCTTTTCCACTGCACAGCATGCCGTGGGAGCTGACGCCCCGGAGCTTGCTTTCTTTGATTTTGAAATCACCCGGGAGAACGGCCCCGATCAGGGCCAGGGGGACTTTGTCGCCCAGTTGATAGTTGGTGGCTCCGCAGACGATCTGGAGATCTTGGCCCGTTCCGGCATCGACTCGGCAAACCTTGAGGCGGTCGGCGTCGGGATGCGGTTCGGCGGCTTTGATCTGGGCGACCACGACTTGCTCGCTTTCGAGGCCGATCGTTTCCAAGCCCTCCACTTCGATACCGGCGAAGGTCAGTAAGCGATCGAGCTCTTCCAGACTCAGTCCTGTGAGGTCGAGGTGGTCTTGGAGCCAATTTAGGGAATACTTCATGTTTCGGAAAAGGGACGGGAGAGGAGGATTCTTGCGGGTTCTGATCAGTCGACGGTGCCTAGTTTTGCTCGGCTTGTTGGAAAGGCTCAGCGAGTGAGCGGCTAGGGTGGGGGGGCGGTTTCATCGACCGAGGAGCAAGCCGCTCGCAGGCTGTCTTCACTCAGGCAAACTGCTGCAAAAACCGCAAATCATTCTCGATGAAGGCGCGGATGTCGGGAACTCCCCAGCGGATCATGGCGAGACGCTCGATGCCCATACCGAAGGCGAATCCGGTCACCTTTTCGGGATGGTAAAGGGTGTCCCCGCGACTTTCGCAAAGCGCCTCAAAGACGGCCGGATCGACCAGGCCGCAGCCAGCGATTTCGATCCACTTGGCTTCTTTGCCTGTAGCTTGGAGCTTGATGTCGATCTCAAAACTGGGCTCGGTGAAGGGGAAAAAATGAGGGCGGAAGCGCAGCTCGGTTCGGGAGCCAAACATTTCACGGAAGAAGTATTCGAGAGTGCCTTTGAGGTCGGGGAGAGTGACGTCTTGATTGACGTAGAGGCCTTCCAACTGGGTGAAGGCACTCAGGTGAGTGGCGTCGATCTCATCGCGACGAAAGGCGCTCCCCGGGGCCATGACCCGGACGGGCGGAGGCTGGGCTTCCATGGTGCGAATTTGGACGCTGGAGGTGTGGGTCCGAAGGAGGCGCCCATCTCCAAAGTAGAAGGTATCCGATTCGTTGCGGGCAGGGTGGTCTTCAGGCGTGTTGAGCGCATCGAAGCAGTGCCACTCGCTTTCGATCTCCGGACCCTCGGCGAGGGCGAAGCCCAGGCGTCGAAGAACCGAGATCGCTTGGTTCTCGATTTGGGTCAGCGGATGATCATTTCCCTGGAAGAATTTCCGACCGGGCAGGGTCAGGTCGATCCCTGTGAAGGCCGTCGCATCCTGCTCGGCCACCAAGGCAGCCTTTTTCTCTTCCAGGGCGCTCGTGATGGCGCTGCGGGTGGTGTTGAGAAGAGCGCCCATTTTGGGCTTGTCTTCTTTGGCAAGATTCCGCAGGCCCGCGCTGGCGGCCGTCAGGCGCCCTTTTTTTCCGAGAAAAGCGATGCGGGCCTCGTCGAGAGCGGTTTCGCTGCGCGCCTCCGCGATGGCCGCGAGGGCTTCGTCCTGAATGGCTTGGATGTCAGATTCCATGGGCGGGAATGCCTAGTTTGCGTGCGGTCCGATTTCAAAAAGAAAACAGGCTGGTTCCGGGTAGGAGCCAGCCTGTGGATCAAAAGAGGAGGGAAAATCGATCAATCGTTAGGCGGCCGCTTCGGCTTGCTTCTTTTCGAGGGCCTCTTTGGCTTGTTCGACGAGGGCGGCAAAGCTTTCGGCGTCCTGAATCGCCATGTCCGAGAGGACCTTGCGGTCGAGCTCGATCCCGGCAGCGGCCAAACCTTCCATAAAGCGGCTGTAGCTGAGTCCCGCTTCGCGAGTCGCGGCATTGATGCGCTGAATCCAGAGATTGCGGAAGTTGCGTTTGCGCACTTTGCGGTCGCGCGTGGCCCAGGTTTGGGCCTTCATGACGGCGTCTTTGGCGTAGCGGAAGTTTTTCGAGCGGAATCCGCGGAATCCTTTGGCTTTCAGCAGCGTACGCTTGCGGCGCTTGCGGCTGGCGGGCGAGTTGGTGGCTCGTGGCATGACTTTTTCAGTGGCTGGAACGAATGGTTTCCTAGTGGTTCGGACTGGCCTGTCTCATTCGTTCGGGGAGTCACGGAAGGCGACTCCAGACGGTCAGTCGGTGGTCTCGTGGGAGACCGTTGGCGCTGCGATCAGGCGAATGGCATGTTCTCCTTCACATGAACGACGTGCGCTTCGCTCAAGACCCCGACCTTGCCGAGGTTGCGCTTGCGTTTGCGGTTCTTGTTCTGGAGCAGGTGCCTTCGGCCCGCCTTCCGATGCAGGACTTTGCCTGAACCGGTGACTTTGAATCGCTTGGACACGGCTTTCCGCGTCTTGGCTGCTCCTGCTTTTCCTGGCATAGGGCGCGGAGTCTAGCGATTTCCACGCTTCCAGCAAGGAGATTTTCGCAGTGATTTTGCTCTCTCAGACTCTCGTTCGGACCAATTTGCGACAGAATGAGGCCGATTCGTCATTTCTTAGTCGCAAATGAGCGAAAAAGTTGAGAAAGTCGTTTTCGATTCTCCCGAAGTAGCTTATTCTTTAAGCGATCTTAACTAACTTGCCTCCCGCCTTCTTCGACCTCTCTCCTCAGTGCCCGACTACGCAGAGCTCAAAGCCATCAATCAACACCTTCGTCTAGCAATCGATTTGGTGGGCGAAGGAGTGATCATTTTGGCCGCCCCGCCTTGGAGCGACTCGGGTCCCCGGATCGTCTTCGCCAACGAGGGCTTTCTCACCTTGAGTGGTCGCTCGCGAGAGGAGGTGGAGGGCCAAGGCTTGGCCGCGATTCTGGAAGCCGATGCGCTGCCTCGCTTTTTGGCCAAGCTTTCGACGAGCCAGCGGGATGGGCAGCAGACTCAGGCCGTTTTTGAGGTCATTTCGGGGGGAGGCGATTCCGTGCGATTGGAATGGAATGTCACTCCGGTCCACAACCCGCGCGGTGAGGTGGTCAATTTCACGGTGACCGTCCGCCCCTCCCGCAGGGAGTTGGCCGATCCGATGGACCGCTTGCGAGCCAGCAAGATGGATTCCCTGGCCTTGGTTTCGAGTGGCGTGGCCCACGATTTCAACAATATTCTGACGACCATCAGCGCCAATCTGACCCTCGCGTCGATGGAGGGGCAGTCGGCGGTCGACATTCGAGAGGCCCTTTCCCAGGCCAGTTTTGCCGTCGAGGGGGCCCAGCAGTTGACGCATCAGTTATTGAATTTCGCTCGCGGAGGAACGTCGCGGCGCAAGGTTTGCGCCTTCGATCAGCTTTTGGAAGAGGCCATCCGTCTCTCGACCTATGGTTCCAATATCCGCTGCGAGACCACTCTCCCGCGCGATCTCTGGGCGGTCGAGGTGGATAGCACCCAGGTGATCCAGGTTTTCAGCAATTTGGTGATCAATGCGCGGCAGGCCATGCAGTCGGGGGGGGTGGTCCAGATTGAAGCTTCCAATTTGCAGGTGCCCGAAAACGAGGAGGCCACGGTGGAGGCGGGAGACTACCTCGCCGTGGAGGTCCGGGATCGAGGCTGTGGGATTTCCGAAGAGGACCAGCGCAAAATCTTCAGCCCCTTTTTCACCACGAAAAAAGGAGGGAGCGGTCTCGGCTTGGCTACCGCCAGCACTATCATCCAGCGGCATGGAGGAACGATCGAGGTCAACTCCAAGCCGAATGCGGGAACGACTTTCCGGGTGCTCCTGCCGGCCCGCCCCCACAAGCGACCCGCTGTGCAACCGACCTTGGTTCATCGGGGCGAAGTGCCAAAAGGGCGAGGTCGCGTCCTGGTGGTGGACGATGATCCCAATATTCGTCAGGTCTCGGGATCTCTCTTGGCGAAGCTAGGCTACCAGGCGGAGCTTTTTGAGTGCGGCGAAGACGCGGTCCAGGAGTATGCGCAATCCGTTCGTGATCGGCGGGAGATCAGCGCGGTCCTGATGGATATGACTTTGCCAGGCGGGATGAGTGGGGACGAGGCGGCGGCCGAGATCCGGCGCTTGGATTCACGGGCCAAGCTGATTGCTTTCAGTGGCTACTTCAGCGGTAGCGGAGTGGATGAGGTGCTTCGCCGCGGGTATGCCGCCGCCATCCCCAAGCCCTTCAGCTTGGAAAAACTGGCCCAGGTTTTGCACGAGGTGATCCATCGAGCAGAGCTTTCGGCCACTCCTCCGCGGCGTTTGGCGCCCTTGGTAGCGGCTTCGGCTGGCCCGCAGCGGGTCGATGCCGAGGCGGAGCGGTTCACCGCTTAGCGGTGGGCGGCTTGAGGACGCGGGAGGGAAGGTTTTTGGTCCGTTCGCGGGAGGGTTCGGCACTCTCGCGACCAAACATGGGCCCGATGATGGGGAGCTTTTCGAGCGGTTCGAGGGCCAGGGGTCTCCATTGTTGGTTTTTGAGGGTGCCCTTTCCTCGATAACGAAGCAGTTCGCTTACGAGATAGGTGCCGGTGCCGATCATGCCGCGGGCGTTGGCGCGCATGTTGAAGTCAATTTCCTGGGTTTCCAGGTCGACGGTGCCTTCTCCCTCGATTTTCAGCATGTTGGTGAGTGCTCGAAAGTCCTGCGTGGCGAGGCGCCCTTTGGCGATGGTGAAGTCGCTGGTGGCTTCCCGGACCTCCGAATTCGCCATTTCTTCCAACGGGGGCAGCACGGTGCTGATGACGCGGGAGAGGGGACCCAGGAGCGGAATGGTGAAGAGATTGCCTCGGCGCACTGCCACCTGGCCTTGCCCGAGGAGACTGTCGAGGCTTTCGCCCCGAGTCCAGCGGAAGTTCCCATCGAGAGTGCCGCTGGTTTCTGCGCCGAATTCGTAGGTCCGGGCGATGTCTCCGTAGGCGGCTTGGCTCAAGCGAAAGTCGCCCTTTTGCTGGGAGCGCTCGTCGGGTCGGCCGGTCCGCTGGAAGCTCCCTCGAAGTTCCCCCTGAAAGATCTTGGCGGCCAACTTTTCCGCGCGCACGGCTTCCCCTTGGATCGTGATCCGGCCACGGGGCTCATCGAGAGGGAGTGTTTTGCCGAGGAATTGGTAGCGAAGAGTGGTCCGGGGGGCTTGGAAATCGATCTCGAGGGCGGTCTCGGAAGGAGACTGAGGGGCGATGGCACCCGAGAACTGGACTTGGGGCGGGGAATCGAAGGGAAAGTCTTCCAAGGCATCCAAGCCCTTGGTGTAGAAGGTGGTGACCAAGTGCTGCGGTTGCACCCGGCCCCGGGCGCCTCGGATGGTGGTTTTGGACGCTCGCGAGTCATATTCGATGGAGTCGGCGGTGAGAGACTGCCGAGGTTGGCTGCGGGTTTCTGTGTAGTCCAAGCTGACCTCCTCGAGGGTGAGGAGACGGTCGGCGTCGGTGAAGGAGGCGGTGAAGGAGTCGAGGGCTTTTTGATTGAAGCCAAAGTTCCGGAAGTCGATGGTGCCTTCCCGCAGCCAACTATCCGGGTGGAGACTCGGTCCGGTGGCCGAGAGGGTGAAATGGGCGGTGGAGGCGGGGTTGAATTCCCACCGGCGGATAAATCGCTTGGTGCTTTCGAGCCGGAAAAGGGGGAGGAAGCGATCGAGGGGGAGGGTGGATTCGGCTTGCAGGCGAAGCTGCTCGCCATCCCAGCGGGCCTTGCCCTGGAGGGAGCCCGCTGAGTCGATGAGGGAGAAATCGCTCACAAAAAATCGCTCGTCTGTCCGGGAAAAGGTGGTGCGGAGACTCTGAAAGTCTTGTTCATCCAAGCGAAACGCACCCAAGTGGACCTCGGCCGTGAGCTGCAGGGAGGGGTGGGGGCCCCAAACCTGGGTGCCATCGAGCGCGAGCTTGGGAACGTCCAGGAAGGCCAGGCGCTGGAGAGAGTCGGGCCAAGGGAGATCCAGGGCCTGGAAGAGTGTCACGAGGTCCGCGCTGCTGGAGCCAGTGTAGACGAGCCGTTTTTCCGGAAGATGATAGCGGCCCTGAAGGAGACATTGGCCCACCTGATCGGTGAAGCTGACTTCGGGAAGACGCAGAAGACCCGATTCCAGCCGGGCCAGGGCGCGGAGGGATTGGATCTCATGGCCCGCGAGGGTGAAAGGCCCACTTTGGAGGTCGGCTCGCGCTTGCCACTTTTCGGGCGAGCTGGGGTGGCCCCGAAGGACGAGGTGGAGTTGTGGTGGGCTGTCTTCGGGGAAGGAAGAGGAGGCCAGGGTGCTGTCCAAGGCCCGCAGGGCGTGCAGGAGGGAATCGGGGTCCTGCTGGTCTTGCTGATCGCTCGGGCGACCATCGACGGGGCGGGTGTCCAAACGACCTTCCACCAGCAGGTTGATTCCGCGATAGTTCCCGCGGAGGAAAGCGAGGTCGGCATGCTCCGCTTGCAGATGAACCCGTCCGGCGATGTCGGTGATTTTCAGGCGGGGAGTGGCCGGGGAAAGCGGCTCCTCGTTTTCCGAAGCGAGGGCCAGCGGGAAGGTGAGGGAGCCCTCTTCTAGCTCGAGGGTTTCCAACTGGAAGGTGCCAGAGAGGAGAGCCCCTAGGTCCACGGCCGCGAAGAGCGAGTCACAGCGGGCTACGAGCTGCTGGCGTTCGGGGCCACGGTAGATCCGGAGGTCCCGGAAGCGGACGCCACGCCGCCAGTCCAGTTCGAGGGAGCGCAAGGAAACATGAAGGCCCCGGTCTCCCAATTCCTGAACGAGGCGCGCCTTCCAATCGGCACTGCGACTGGAAGCGAAGCTGTAGAGCGCCAGCCAAGCGGCTCCCAGGAGCAGGAAGACGCCGGTGAAAATCACCAAAAGCCGGGCGATGCGCATGGTCACAGTGTATCTGTCGAATCCGCGACAACAATCATTCATCTACGGAATAGTTTGAGAAACTTAACCAAACCTTGCGCCCGGCCAGGAGCCGACTATCCTGTCGGATGCTGGAAGTGGCGGTGCTCGGAAGTGGAAGCCAGGGGAATGCTCTCCTGATCCGAGCGGGAGCGACGGTCGTCTTGGTGGATGCCGGGCTTTCTGCAAAACAGCTTTGCTTGCGGATGGCGGGCTTGGGGGTGGCGCCCGACTCGTTGGCCGGGATCCTTCTCACGCATGAGCACGGGGACCACACCCGAGGCTTGCGAGTTCTTTGTGGCAAACGGGATCTCCCCGTCTTTTGCAATCGCGAGACGAGAGAGGCGCTGGTGGAGGCGCGTTCGGATTGGCAGGCCCTGGATTGGCGACTTTTCGAGTCGGGGAACGCCTTTGTGCTGGGTGGTCTGGAGGTGCGAAGTTTTCTCATCCCGCACGACGCGGCCGAGCCACTTGGCTTTTGTCTGCGGAAAGGAGAGGCCCGCTTTGGGGTGTTGAGCGATGTGGGCCATGTGACGCATCTGGCCCGGGAGGGTCTCCGCGGCGCCCAGGGGCTTTTCTTGGAGGCCAATTACGATGAACAACTTTTGGAAGAGGACCTGAAGCGGCCGTGGTCGACCAAGCAGCGGATCGCCTCGCGCCACGGACACCTTTCCAATGAGCAGGCCACCGAACTGGTGGCGGAGCTTGCCGAGACCGGCTTGGAAACGGTGGTTTTTGGTCACTTGAGTCGCGATTGCAATCAAGCAGAGCGTCTTCTCCGCCGAGCGCGCGAGCGCTGTGGGGAGAAGGAGCCGCAGATGCACGTCGCGGAGCAAGAGCGGGCGCTCGGGTGGCTGAGAATCGGAAAGCCCCCGGTCAGAAGAGCGTTTCAGGCCGATTTGTTTGATAGGGCGGTCGCCTGAGAACGCTGCCAAGGGCATGAAGAGGTTCCTCTCGCGCTCCCTGCTCTTCCTGGCTTTGGCCAGTCCCTTGCGGGCGCAGGAGGCGCCAGAGGAGCGAGCAGTCATCGAGGTCAATCGAGACGCTGAGGTTTCCATTCTATGTTATCACGACTTCACGGATCAACTCCCCGCGACCGTCGAAAGAATCCGGACGGAGGTCCTGAGGGCTCAGTTGGAGACGCTCCGGGAGAAAGGGATCGCGGTGATTGCCTTGAGTGATTTCCTGGCTTGGCGGGCCGGGAAAAAGGTCATCCCCAGCCCGGCGGTGGTCATCACGATCGATGATGGCTGGCGGACGGTTTACACGGACGCCTTCCCGGTCTTCCGCGAGTTCGGGGTGCCTTTTTCGGTCTTTCTTTACACCAGCTTCGTGGACACCGGACGACGCTCGCTCACCCTGGGCATGATCCGTGAGCTTTTGCAGGGACAAGGGGAGATTGGCAGCCACAGCTATTCCCATCCTTACCCCAGCCAGATCAAAGCCTTTCGAGAGCGGGGCGAGGAGGCTTTTGCGAATTTCTTGGAGCGCGAGATGAAGAGTTCCAAGAAGTGGCTTGAGGACAACTTTGGCCAGCCGATCACGGCCTACGCCTATCCCGGAGGCATCCACAACGATGAGATCACGGCCTATGGCTTGGAGATTGGCTACCAGGCGCTCTTCACGGTGAATCCGGCGAGAACTCCTTGGGACCAGCAGCCTGGTCTGATCAATCGCTTCCAGATTTTCGGAAACGACCCGAGCACTTTTGAAAATGCCATCGGTTTTCGCAGCTTGCGGGTGAGCGAAAGGTCGCCGGAAGAGGAGAAGGCGCCGGAAGGGGTTCCCGATTTGCCCTCCCTTCTGAGCCCGGAGCCGGAGAGCGTCATCAGCAGTCGCCAACCTCTCCTGCAAGCCGACTTGAGCGCTTGCGCCAATCTCGATCCCGAGAGTCTCGTGATGCGGGTCAGTGGCTTGGGCAAGGTGCCGGTATCTTTTGACCCCTCCTCCCAGCTGGCTAGCTACCGGGTGGACCGCTGGCTCCGCCATCCTGACTACACCGTCTTCCTCTACTGGAAGCAGCGGGGAGCGGAGACCTGGGAAGAGCCGATTACTTGGGGCTTTTCGATTGACCGCCAGGCCCACTTTTCGCTCAAAAGCGAAAACTGAAAACTGACAAAGTCCCGCAACGCGGGATAGTGCAGGCCCATGTTTCAGCAACTCTCCGACAAGCTCGAAGGCACCTTCAAAACCCTGCGAGGCCAGGGCAGGCTCAATGAAAAGAACATCGCCGATGCCATGCGCGAGATCCGCATGGCGCTCCTGGAAGCGGACGTCGATTTCAAAGTGGCGCGGGAACTGATCGCCCGGGTCAAGGAGAAGGCTCTCGGCCAGGAAGTGCTCAAAAGCGTGAAGCCCGGCCAGCAGATCGTGAAGATCTTTCAGGATGAGCTGACTGCTCTTTTGGGGGGCGAGGCCGCCGAGCTGGATCTGACGGCCCCGGCCCGCATTCTGATGGTGGGTTTGAATGGTGCCGGCAAGACGACCACCTCAGGCAAGCTGGCCCATCTCTTAAAAAAGCAGGGCCGGAAACCGCTCCTGGTGGCCCTCGATCTCTTCCGGCCGGCGGCGGTCGAGCAGTTGGCGACCCTGGCAGAGGAGATCGGTGTCCCCGTCTTCAAGCCGGAACCCGGGGAGAAGCACCTGGTGCGCGTGGCTCGCGAGGCCCGCAAGTGGATTGAAAAGCAGGTGGGCGATGTCTGCATCTTCGATACGGCGGGTCGCCAGGAGATCGATGAGGAGCTGGTGTCAGAGCTGAAGGACTTGCAGGAATTTCTGGAGGCCAAGGAAGTCCTCCTGGTGGCCGATGCGGCGACCGGGCAGCAGGCAGTCCAGGTGGCGCGGACTTTTGACGAACAGATCGGGCTGACCGGCATTGTCTTGAGCAAACTGGACGGGGACGCGCGCGGCGGGGCGGCCTTAAGCATGCGAGAGGTGACGGGCAAACCCATCAAATTTGCCGGGCAAGGCGAGAAGCTGGATCAACTGGAAGCCTTCCTGCCCGATCGGATGGCGGGCCGCATCCTCGGGATGGGCGATGTGGTGGGCCTGGTAGAAAAGGCGGCCGAGGTGATCGAGCAGGAGGAGGCCGAAAGACTGGCCAAGAAGCTCAAAAAGAACAAATTCGATTTCAATGATTTTCTGGACCAGCTCAAGTTCATGCAAAAGCTTGGTCCTTTGGAAGGCTTGTTGGGCATGATGCCGGGCATCGGGAAACAACTGAAGAATTTGCCAATCGATGAGCGACGGATCAAACGGATCGAGGCCATGATTCTTTCAATGACTCCGCTGGAACGGAGCAAGCCGGACCTGCTCAAGGGGAGACGGCGTCAGCGCATCGCCAAAGGCAGCGGCAACAACCTGGTGCAGGTCAACCAATTCCTGAAGCAGTTCACCATGATGCGGAAAATGATGAAGAGTAAGGGCAAGATGAAGAACATGATGGACCAGCTGGGCGGGATGGAAGGTCTCGGTGGGATGGGCGGAGGGGGTAGCTTGCCGAAAATGCCCAAAGGGTTCAAATTTTAGAGGAAGAGTTGGCCCGAAAGCGCGGCCAAAAATTGTCTTGGCAAAAAGCCCTTTCACGCTACAGTCCAGGCTCCCGTGACCCGGGCTTCATTACTATGGCAGCAGTTATCCGACTTAGACGAGAAGGTTCGAAGGACAAGCCTCACTACAAGATCGTGGTGGCGGACAAGCGGGCCCGACGCGACGGACGCTACATCGAGCAGGTCGGCACCTACGACCCCATGCGCGAGGGGAAGAATTTCGACTTGGATCTCGCCAAGGCAGAGGACTGGCTCGGGAAGGGGGCCAAACCTTCGGAAACCGTCGCTAGCTTGATCAAAAAAAGCCGCTCGCTGGAGCGAGTGGCGGCCGATGCCGCTTCGGAGTGAGGGTCGCGGCGGCCCCGTCTGGCCGCCTTTTTTGAATCGTTCGAGTCGGCTCTCGGGGTGACGGTGGCTCGTTTCCCTTCTCGTCTTCCCTCGTGCGAGAGGGTTCTTTAGCCGCCAGCCACCACTCGCACGATTTCCAAGCGATCCCCATCCGCCAAGTGGGTCTGGGGGTAGTCACGCGGGAAGAGGGCTTCCCCGTTTCTTTCTACCAAGACCGGCACGCTCCCCAATTCCAGGTTGGTGAGAAGCTGCGTGACGGTCAGCTCGGCGGCTAGGTTTCGCTCTTCTCCGTTGAGGACGACTTGCATGGCTCAGGCTGGGTTGAGGATGGCTTCGTCCCAGTCTTTCCAAACGGGGTCGAAGCCCCGCGAGCGGAGCAACTCGGCGATTTCCTCCGGGCTGCGTTCGTCGTCGATTTTGAACTGCTCGGTCGCCTTGGCACAGGGGGAGCGTTGCTCGGACTCCAGCTCGACCCGTTTTCCCCGGACCGTCAGATGGAGATCATCGCTCCCGGTCCCGGTGTAGCCACCGGGCTCGGTGTGGGAGCCGGCGGACATGTGGGTCACCCCCAGCGGAAGGAGCGCGTCTCGCAGAGGGGCCGGCTCCCGCGTGCTCAGGACGATGCCGACCTGGGGGAAACAAGTGCGGAAGGCGCAGACCAGTTGGACGAGATCACGATCGCTCAGAGAGAGTGCCGGATCGGGCTGGTATTCATAGTTTCCGGCGTAGGGCCGCATCCTGGGGAAAGCCACGGTGAACTGGGCCTTCCAACAATGGCGATAGAGGTATTCCAAATGCTCGGCCAAGGCGAGCGCCTCTCGCCGCCAATCGGCCAGCCCGAAGAGGGCACCAATGCCGATGCGACGAAAGCCTCCCGCGTAGGCGCGTTCCGGGCATTCCAGGCGCCAATCGAAGCGCCGTTTCGGGCCGGCAGTGTGCAGCTGTTGGTAGGGCTCCCGTTGGTAAGTTTCCTGGTAGACGACCAGGCCCTCGCAGCCGGAGACGACCATCCGCCGGTATTCGTCCGCCTCCATCGGCCCCACTTCGAGCGCCACGGTGGGGATGAAATCCTTGATGGCCTCGATGCAGCGCTCCAGGTAGCCATTGGAGACGAACTTGGGGTGCTCGCCGGCCACCAGAAGGATGTTGCGGAATCCTAACTTGGCCAAGTGTTGCGCTTCCTGCTGGACTTGGGGGATCGCGAGCGTAACGCGCAAGATGGAGTTGTCCCGCGAGAAGCCGCAGTATCGGCAATTGTTCACGCACTCGTTTGAGAGATAGAGGGGAGCGAAGAGGCGCATGGTTCGCCCAAAATTTCTTTCAGTGATCCGCCGGGACTGTTGCGCGAGTGCTTCCAACTCGGCGTTCGGCAAAGGTTCGAGGAGCCGCTCGAAGCGATCCAGCAGGCGCGACTGGCCTCGCTGGGAGTCTCGGAACTGATCGGCAAAGGTCATGAAAGAAAGGCCATGGTAGCCAAAAAAAAAGGCTCCGCCAGTGCCGACGTGGGCGAATCCGATTGGGGTTGACCCCGAGAAGGCAGCGGGCTACCTAGCCGCCGTTTTCCTCTTTCTGAAACCATGGCCGATCTCCAGCGCATCGAAGCCCCCATCACCTCGTGGTATGCTCGCCGGATGCTTTTTTTGGGCGCCATTTGCCTGGGCCTGAGTGGGTGGTTCGCCTATGACGGATTCTTCGGCTATCCCAAGAAGAACGAGACCTACGAAGCCTTCAAGAAAATCTACGATGAGGCGGACCCGAAGTGGACCGACCAGTGGAATGCCTACAGCCGAGGCAGAGGAATCGAGGGCGCCAGCGCTTGGCGGGAAAAGCATTTGGACAAATTGAAACACTCGGCCAACCCGGAGGAGGGCGATCCGGGGCCCTTTTACGGTGAGGACAAGCTGCGCGAGCAAAAGGTCTTTTCGCTGGGCACCCTGGTGGCCGCCTTGGCGGTGCTGGTGGTGTGGCTGCTCAATCGCAAGAAGAGCATGGCGGTCGACGACGAGAGCTTTTACCCACCCAAGGGAGGACCGGTCGCTTTCGCTGACATCCAGCGGGTGGACAAGCGGAAGTGGGAGTCGCAGGGACTGGCTTTCTTGACCCATGGCGGCGGGCGCACGCGAGTGGACGGCCTCAAGTATGGAGGTTTCAAAAATGCAGACCCTCCCTTGCCGGAGCTGATTCTAGAGAGGATTTTGGCGAAATTTTCCGGGGAAATCGTGGAGTTGGTCGAGGAGGAGGAGCCGGCCGAGCCGAGCGAGAAAGAAGCCGCCAAGGAGTGATCGTTTGACGAGCCCAATTCCCTGAATTTATTCCCTTGCCAAGAAGAACGGGTCAGCCTAAGGCACTGCCCACCTCAATTTCTCTACTCAACAAGCAATCATGGCGGACGACAAAAGCATCGAAGACAAGGTCAAAGACATCATCGTGGAACAGCTCGGTGTGAATCCAGAGCAGGTGACGCCCGAAGCGAAATTCATCGAGGATTTGGGTGCCGACTCTCTCGATACCGTCGAGCTTGTCATGGCCTTCGAGGAGGAATTCTCGGTCGAAGTGCCCGACGAAGATGCCGAAAAGCTGCAATCAGTGGGCGATGTCGTGACCTACGTGAAGGACAAGGCGGATTCCTGAAGTCCAGCCTTCAGCCAGCGAATTTCCAAAGGCAGAGGACGAACTCCTCTGCCTTTTTTGCATCCCAGGGGTCGGCGGGAACGCTCCTCATCGTATAGCCAAGCATGTATTCCGAGGACGATATCCACTATGCGCTCGATCAAACCCGGGTCATCCACGAGCCAGACCGGCGGATCGATACCTTTGGGAACACGCAATTTCGTTTCCAGCTCATCAGCGAGCTGATGGACTCGGTGGGAGTGACCCGCATTCGGGATGGACGCATCGAAGCGGTCCGGCCCCGCATCATCACGCCCCAGCAGATGCAAGATCTCTCTTTGGATGGCTTTGGCGAAAATGGCGAGCAATTTGCGGATTGGCTTCGCAATCAGCAGGGCTTTGCCGGTCTCTTGCAATATGGCTTCCAGTTCAAGCGCTCGGACTTGACGGAGGAATTGATCCATCAGCCGGCCGATGAGGTGCGAGATCGCCTGGTGGGAGAGGTCGTCTCCTCGGGCGATCCCATGACGGCCGTCTTGGAAGCGGTGGATGAGACTTGGGAGATTTCCCTTCTCAAGTTCACGATCGAGATGATCCAGAAGTCCCAGGGCATCAATCTCTTCGACTTCAAACGGCGAGGCCTTCTGTAAGGCCGAAAGCCTAGCTAGCGTTTTTTTGCGCGATGAAAGCCCTTTTGCTAAGCCTCGTTCTGCTGGTGGTAGCCGGGGCGGCTCTGGGGGTCTACTTCTTTTACAAGGAGTTTTGGGAAAAGGGCGAAATCCAAAAAGAGATCCTTTCTGAACTGAGGGAAGAGGTCTTCGTGATTCCCGAACCCGTCGATGAGGGGGCACTCATTTTCGAGGCGGTCGAGCCGCAACTCCGAGAGGGGCTCTTGGAGGAGGCGCGCGTGCAGTTGGAAGCGGTCATTCGCCTGTATCCCGATTCGGCCCGGACCCCGGAGGCCAAACGCATCATTGGCGGCTTGAACCTCGATCGTCTCTTCTCGCGCGACCCCCATGAGAGCAAGCGCACCGTGCTGGTCCGGTCGGGGGACTCGCTCTTGAAGATCGCTCGCCAGGAAGACTGCACCTATCACTTCCTTTTGAAAGCCAATGGCCTGACCCATCCCCAGAATCTCCATCCGGGAGAGGAATTGGTGGTGGCGGATTTGGATTTCGAGCTGGAAGTCGATTTGGAGAAAGGTCGCGTGACCCTTCTGCGGGCCGGGGCGTTTTTCTGCGATTACCCGATCCTGGGGAGCAAGATTCCTGGTCGGGTTCGGTTGCCCTTCCGCTCGAAGGTGGTGGACAAGATCGCTTTCGTGGAGGGCGAGCGAATTCTTTTGAGTGACGAGCGCTATCCCTCTGCCAGCTTGCGCATTCGCATCGGCGAACAAGGCATGGATCTCCGTCCCCTCCCCGAGGCGGAGCAGGAGGTCTTCGGCGGTGTCTTTCTTTCGGCGGCCGACCTGGATGAATTGAACGCCTTGCTCCGTTTGGGCACCCCGGCCATGGTGTATTGACGGACGGGCAATCTTATCCGAGTGCTTAAGAAACTCTTATGATCAAGCCACTCGATTTCGAGAAGCCCATCGTCGATTTGGAGGAGGAAATGGATTCCCTCCGAAAGAAGTCCGAGAAGAGCCAGGTGGACTTGCGCGGAGAAATCGAAGTCATTGAGTCCAAGCTCAAGTCCCTCCGAGAAAAAATCTACACCGGTCTTAGCTCGTGGCAGCGGGTCCAGATCGCCCGTCACACCCAGCGGCCTTACATGCTGGACTACTTGCAGGCCTGTTTCACCGACTTTGTCGAGCTGCATGGAGATCGACACATCGGGGATGATGAGTCGATGCCGGGAGGCTTTGCCACCTTGGACGGCCAGCGCTGCGTGGTGATGGGTCACCAAAAAGGACGGGACACCAAGGAAAATCTCCGCCGCAATTTCGGCAGCGCCCACCCGGAAGGCTATCGCAAGGCGCTCCGCTTGATGAAGCTGGCGGAGAAATTTGAATTGCCTGTCATTGCCCTCATCGACACCCCCGGGGCCTTTCCGGGAATCGGAGCGGAGGAGCGAAACATCGCGGAAGCGATCGCCTTCAACCTGCGGGAAATGATGATCCTCCGCACGCCGATCATCGCAATCGTTTTGGGAGAGGGGGGATCCGGAGGAGCGCTTGGGATTGGGGTGGCCGACCGGGTGCTGATGCTGGAAAACGCTTACTACTCGGTCATCAGCCCGGAGGGTTGCGCGGCCATTCTCTGGAAGCACCGGAAGCATGCGCCGGAAGCGGCCGAGGCCATGAAGATTTCCGCGGTCGATTTGGAGCCACTGGGGTTGATCGATGGCGTGATCACGGAGTCGCTCGGTGGAGCGCATCGCGATCCCCAGGAGACAGCCGCCAATCTGAAAGCGGCCATCCTCGGCAGCCTCGCTGAAATGCGCCACCTCAGCACAGAAGAGCTTTTGGACGCTCGTTATGAAAAGTTCCGCAAGTTTGGGGAATTCGCGGAGGCTTGAGCAAGTTACCAGACTGATTTGGAAAAGCGAGGCGCGCGGAAGACGACTCTCCAGACCCGCTCTTTTCTTGCGGTGCCCACTGAAAGATCCTAAGGACGGCCATGCTGCCGGTGGGGGAGATCGAGGACGAGTTCGTGGGAGCGGTCAGGGCGGGGGAGAAGCGCTTTGTGCTGGAAGCGCCGACCGGGTCCGGGAAGTCGACCTTGGTGCCGCAGTTTTTGTTGCAGGCCCTGGCGCCTGGCGAGGGCGAGATCCTGGTCCTCCAGCCTCGCAGGATGGCGGCGCGTTTCTTGGCGCGGACGGTCGCCCGCATGCGTGGGGGGGAGCCGGGGGGAGAGATTGGGTATCGAGTTCGCTTTGAGAACGCGACCAGTCGAGAGACGCGGGTTTGTTTTGTGACCGAGGGCGTCTTGGTGCGCGATTTGGTAAACGATCCCGAGATCCGGGAGGTAGCGGCGGTGGTGTTTGACGAGTTCCACGAGCGGCATATTTGGAGTGATCTTTCCCTGGCTCTTTTGAAGCGCTTGCAGGAGACGGCACGACCGGATTTGCGCTTGGTGGTGATGTCGGCGACCCTGGAGACCGAGCGCTTGCAGGGCTTCTTAGAGGGCGCACGGCATTTTCGAACGGAGGGGCGGACCTTTCCGGTGGAAATCGATTTCTATCCACCCAAGCAGGCGGAGCGGGGGAGGATTTGGGAAAGCGCCGTGCGGGCCTGCCAATTCGCCGCCCGGCAAGTGGAAGGGCCAGGGCATTTGCTGGTCTTCTTGCCTGGTCAATATGAGATCAACAAGACGCTCGGGCTGTTGGAGCGATCCTCTTGGGCTGCCAAGTGGGAGTTGTTTCCCCTCCACGGTTCCTTGCCGCCGGCGAGACAGGATGGGGCGGTGCTATCGGATGCCGCGAACAAAATCATTGTGGCGACCAATATTGCCGAGACCTCGTTGACGATCGAAGGGGTGCGCTGGGTCATTGATAGCGGCTTGGCGCGGGTGGCGGATTTTGATCCTCGTCGTGGGATCCATACCCTGACGATTGACCCCATCAGCCGCGCTTCGGCCGATCAGAGGGCAGGGCGAGCTGGCCGGACCGGTCCGGGCTTTGCCCTGCGGCTGTGGGGACCCCGGGAGCACGAGGGCAGGCGCTCGCATTTTCCAGCTGAGATTCATCGCTTGGATCTGAGCGAGACTTTGCTTTCGCTCCACGCGCTCGGGGTCACTGACGCCAGGAATTTCCCTTGGTTTGAATCACCCGAGCCCGCGATGTTGGAGCGAGGCGAGCGCTTGCTGCGGGATTTGGACGCGGTGGATTCGGCCGGAGCCCTCACGGAAACGGGTCGGGCCATGGCGCGTTTTCCGGCTCATCCTCGGCACAGCCGTCTCTTGGTCGAGGGCCAGCGAACGGGCCAAGTGGAGGCGGCGGCCCGGATCGTGGGGGCCCTCCAAGGGCGCAATCTTTTCACCCAAAAGGCAAACAAGCTGGCTCTGCCGGGGGAAGACTCCGATTTCTTGCTCATTTTGCGTGCCCTGGAAATGGCGGAGTCCGGGGCGTTTCGACGCGATGTCTGCGCGCGGGTTGGCATCCATGGGCAAGCGGCCAAGGAAGCTTGGAAAGCGGCGCGGCAGTTGGCGCGGATTGCCGAGCGGGAGGAGGGGCCGGAAAAGAGGCCGAAGAGGTCGCTCGCCCGGCTTTTGTTGGCTGCCTTTCCCGACCAGGTGGCGGTCCGCTTGAGTGAAGGCACTCATGCCTGTCGGCTGAGTGAGGGGCGCAAGGGAAAGTTGGCCGAGGACACGGTCGTCACTGGCAGCGGCCTCCTGGTGGCGGCAGAGGTGTCCGAGGTGGAGGGTCGTGAGCTGGTGGTCCATCTGCGTTGGAACACCGCCATCAGCCAGGAGGACTTGGCGCAGGTTTTTGGCCCGGATTCAATTCGGGAAGACCATCAAGTGCTCTGGGACCCTGCCCAAAGGCGAGTCATCAACCGCCAAGTCTGGAGCTTTCGAGGCTTGGAGTTGGAGTCGCGCGAGAGGGGAGAGCCCGACCAGGAAGAGGCGGCCGCCATTCTGGCCGAGAGGGTGTTGGCAGGGGAGCTGGTTCTGAAAAAATGGGACCGAAAGGTCGAGACCTGGATCTGCCGGGTGAATTGGCTGGCTGAAGCGCGTCCCGACTGGGAGCTGCCCCCGCTCGGCCAGGAGGACAAAGCCTTTCTCATCCGGGAGATTTGTTCGGGTGCACGGAGTTACCGGGAGCTAAAGGAGCGGGAAGTCTGGCCGGTTTTGGATTCCTGGCTCTCGCCCATGCAAAAGCAGCTTCTTAAAGAGCACGCTCCGGAGCGGATGGCTTTGCCGCGCAATCGCTCGGCCAAAATTCGCTATCAGGAAGGGAAGGAGCCGACCGCGGGGGCCACGGTCCAGCATCTTTACGATTTGCAGGAGAGCCCCATGATTGCGGGCGGAAGCCGACCAGTGGTAATCGAAGTGTGGGCGCCCAGTCAGCGGCCGGTCCAGGTCACGAGTGATTTGCGGTCTTTCTGGGCCAATAGCTACCCGGCGGTCCGGAAGGAGCTGAAGGGCAGGTATCCCAAACATGAGTGGCGGTAGGGGTTTGCGGGCTTCCGGTTTTTCGTGTTGGCTTCCTTGTGTTGGGATTTGGCTTGGTTCTGATCGGGATCGCGCTGGCGTTTGCCTTGTGGTCTCGTCGGCAGTGGCAGGAGGCGACCGAGCTGGCCCGCCAAGAGACGGAGAGTGACCTCACGGCTGGGCAATACGCCGAGTGGCTTTTGGCGCATGTGGAGGCGAGCGGGGTGGAAGTCCGCGCCCGCAAGGGGGCGCACTCCAGCGGGTATGATCCCAAGCGGAAGCTGCTTCTTTTGGAGGAGGGCATCTATGAGGGGCGCTCGGTCGGCGACTTCGCTTCTGCGGTCCATGAGGTGGGGCACGCTCTCCAGGATCAGCGGGATCTCTCCGCGCTTGATTCCCGACAGACCGTGGTCCGCTGGTTGCAGTTGGGGCCGATCTTCTTTCTGTTCGCTGCCTTGGCGGCCAAGGTTTTTCTCAAGCTCCCGATCGGTCTGACAGCGGTCTTTTTTGGTCTGGCTTGGTTGGGCTGCCTCTTGGTTCATCTGCTAACTGTGACGGTGGAATGGGACGCTTCTCGACGAGGGCTCAAGGCTGCTCAAGAGTACGCCAACCATCGTTTTCCCTTTGGTCGGGAGGAGGAGCAGCTTGCCCGGAAGGTGCTGAAAGCGGCCCGTTGGCGAGATCCGCTGGGGATTCTCGCTTCGGGGCGATTTTTGATTTCTCGGCTGCTGGGTTGGGGTAAGTAGAAGCCCACGGGCCCCCGGGAAACTGCTGACTTGAAACTTCCTCTTCCCCTCGGACAATCGCTCCATGCCGACTCCCTATCTCATCGGACTGTTGGGCGACTGGCCCGTTCTGATTTTGGGCTTTGTGCTGCTCTATTTTGGGGCGGAGTGGCTGGTGGGAGCCAGCTCGGAGCTGGCGCTCAAGCTGGGCATCAGCACGCTTATCATCGGCCTGACGGTGGTGGCCTTTGGCACGAGTTCTCCCGAGCTTCTGGTCTCCCTGCAAGCGGCCCTCCAGGGCAAAGGGGATATGGCCTTGGGCAATGTGGTGGGTTCGAATATCTGCAATCTGGCTCTCATGCTGGGGATTGCCGCTCTCATCACGCCCATCAAGGTGGGGACGCAGGTGGTCAAACGCGAGCTGCCTATCATGCTGCTGGTCACGGGGGTGTTTTTGGCGATTCTTTGGGATCGACAAGTGGAGCGATGGGAAGCCGCGGTCCTCTTCGGAGGAATCATTCTCTACCTGCTGCGCTCTTTTCTGATGGCCAAAAGCGGCCGGGAAGCCCCTGAGATCCTCAAGGATTTCCAAGGGGAGGTCGATGCCAAGTCGCAGACGAGGCGGCCGGTCCCCTTTTTGCTTTTCCTCGTGGGGCTGGGGGTGGGCTTGATGGCCTTGGGAGCGGACTTTATGGTGGCGAGCGGTTCCAATCTGGCCCGGAGTTTTGGGGTGTCCGAAGCGGTCATCGGCTTGACGCTTTTCGCTCTCGGGACCTCGCTCCCCGAGTTGGCCACCACCATTGTGGCCGCCATCAAGAAAGAGGTCGATATCATCACGGGCAATTTGGTGGGCTCAAACATTTTCAACATGCTGGTGGTGATCGGCATCACCGGGATGGTCATCCCCCTGAGCGGCGGTCAAATCATGTGGGCGGATTTAGGGATGATGGCAGGCGTTTCCCTGCTTTTGGCCCCCCTCATGGCGAGCGGCCTGCGGATCAGCCGAGCGGAGGGCTTGTTCTTGGTTTTGTCCTACGTCGGCTACATTTTCTGGGTCTTTTTGGGCCCTGGCTTGACCAAGTGACTGGCTTTCACGAGGGTGCCCCATGGCATTGAATCGTGAGGGATGGATTGTGGTGACTGGCGGGGCCGGTCTCATCGGGAGCGCGCTGGTCTGGGCGCTCAACCAGAAGGGGCACGAGCGGATTCTGGTGGTCGACCAGCTGGGGAGCGACGAGAAATGGAAGAATCTCGTGCCGCTGCGCTTTGGCGATTACTTGGAGGGCGAGGAATTGCGCGCGGTTCTCGCGGACGATCCCGATGCCCTGGGCGAGATCGATACCGTTTTCCACCTCGGTGCCTGCTCGGCCACCACGGAGAAGGACGCGGGTTACCTCATGGACAACAATTATGCTTTCACGAGGGATTTGGCCCACTGGGCTCTCGAAGTCGGGGCCAAGTTTGTTTACGCCTCCTCCGCGGCCACCTATGGAGACGGGTCGCTCGGGATGGACGATCAGACGGAGGCATTGAGCCGACTCCGTCCGCTCAATGCCTACGGGTATTCCAAGCACCTCTTCGATTGCTACGCCCAGCGCGCCGGACTCCTGGAGCAGCTTATCGGATTGAAGTATTTCAATGTCTACGGGCCCAACGAACATCACAAAGGGGAGATGCGCAGTGTGGTGCATAAGGCCTATCACCAGATTCAGGAGACCGGGCGGGTCGGCCTTTTCAAGAGTTACCACCCCGACTACCAAGACGGCTGCCAGATGCGTGATTTCCTTTATGTGAAGGACGCGGTCGAGATGACGATTCACTTGGCGACTGCCCCGAGTGCGGGCGGGCTTTACAACATTGGCTCGGGCGAGGCCTCGACCTGGCTGCGGCTGGCGCAGGCGATCTTTGCCGCTTTAGGAAAGGACCCTCAGATTGATTTTGTCGAGATGCCAGAGCAGCTGCGTGGTAAATACCAATACTACACTTGCGCCGGGGTGGAGAAGTTGACGGCTTCCGGTTGGTCGCAGGGAGCGATCGCCTTGGAAGAGGCGGTCAAAGACTATGTGGGGGAATACCTCGTGCCGGGAAGGTTTTTGGGCGACGAGTGAAGGTGGGGTCGCCGGAGAGGACGCCGGATCCCCGGAGGGCGCTCCAAGAGCATTTCGGCTTTTCCGCCTTTCGCGAGGGCCAGCAAGAAGTGGTTTCCCTGCTTTTGGAGGGCCACTCCGTGCTGGCCATTCTCCCGACCGGTGGTGGCAAGAGTCTCTGCTACCAGTTGCCAGCACTCCTGCTGCCGGGGCTGACCGTAGTGGTTTCTCCCCTTTTGGCCCTCATGAAGGATCAAGTGGATGGCTTGCAAGCCCGAGGGATTCCCGCTGCCCGTCTAGATTCCTCCCTCTCTCCGGAGGAGGTGATGGCCGTTTGGCAGGCTTTGGAGGAGGGGGGTCTCCGCTTGCTGTATGTGGCCCCCGAGCGGCTGGGCAACGCGAGCTTTCGAGAGCGTCTTGCGGGGAAGCACGTCTCGCTTTTGGCGATTGACGAAGCGCACTGTGTTTCAGAGTGGGGGCACAATTTCCGGCCGGATTACCTCAAGCTTGGTCGCTGGGCCAAGCGTGGGAAGGTCGACCGAGTTCTCGCGCTGACCGCCACCGCCACGCCGTCCGTGGCGAGAGAGGTGCGCAAGGCCTTTGGCATTCGCAAGGCGGAGCAGGTGCAAACTTCCTTCCGGCAAGCCAATCTTTCCTTTGGAGTGACTCCTTGCGAGACGGGCGAGCGGCTGGAACGCCTAGCGGAGCGGCTCGAGCGCCTCGAGGGGCCGGCGGTGGTCTACGTGACCTTGCAGCGGACGGCGGAGGAGGTGGCTCACCAGTTGCGAGCCAAGCAGTTCAAGGCACGCGCCTACCATGCCGGCATGCGGGCAGAGGATCGGGCAGAGTTGCAGGAGGCGTTTTTGGGCAACGAGGTGCGGATTATGGTGGCCACGATTGCTTTTGGCATGGGGATCGACAAGCCAGATATCCGAGCGGTCTTTCATTACAATCTTCCCAAGACCCTGGAGAATTATGTCCAGGAGTGTGGTCGGGCCGGACGCGATGGAGAGATGGCTCGCTGTGAGTTGTTTGCTTGTGGCGATGACCGGCGAGTGTTGGAAAACTTCATTCACGCTGATACCCCCAGTCCCAAGGCTTTGGAGCAACTCCTGAGGACCCTTTTGCGATCGGAGAAGTGGTTTCATATTTCGCTTTATGAGTTGTCCCATTCCCTCGATCTGCGTCCCACCGTGATCGAGACGGTCATTGCTTATTTGGAGAGGCGAGGGCTTCTTGAGAGCAAGGGCTCTTTTTGGAAGGAGTATCGACTGCGCCCCCTGTCTTCGGTCGAAAAGATGGTGGCGGGCCGCAGTGGGCAGGAAGCCCGTTTGGTGAGACGGCTCTTCGAATTGGGAGAGACCGCGCGGACCTGGACCACGATCGAGGTCGAGGAGGTGGCCTCGGGGCTCAACCTTTCCCCTTCTCGTCTGCGGGCTCTGGTGACTTCTTTGCAGGAGTCGGGCGAGGTGGCCTGGCAGCAGAGGGGCTTTCGCAAAGAGTTCTTGCGGCGGGGAGAGGTGGAGAATTGGGGCCACTTGCTGACGGATTTCCGAGAGCGATTCTCCCAAAGAGAAGAGCGGGAGGAGAGCCGATTCCAGAGGGTGGTGGACTATGCCGAATCGCGGGCCTGTCTCGTGAAGCAATTGCTGGCTTACTTTGGCGAGCGCGGGGCCAAGGCCTGCGGGACTTGCTCGTCTTGCCTGGGTGAGCGGAAGGGCCCCCGTCGCCTTCCCACCTCCCCAACCCAAGAGATCTCCCAGGACCTCCGCCGAAGAATGACAGCCTTAGTGGAGGAAAATCTGGCTCCTCTGCGGACGGGGAGACAGCTGGCGAGATTTCTGGCAGGGATCAGCAGTCCGGCTACCACCCGAACCCGGTTGAGTCATCACGACCTCTTTGGGTCTTTGAGTGAACTAGGTTTCCGGGAAATCCTCGCGGAAGCCGAGGGCCTGGTGGGGAGCTAAACCGCGATCCCGTGAGCCTAAATTCACGCGGCCATTTTACCAGCTCATTCGGCAGCTTGGTGTTAGCGGGCCGCATCATACTCCAACTGGCCGCCGATAAAAGCGAGATACTGCTTGGCTTTCTCGGCTTCTTCGGGAGCGAGCGAAACCTTGAAGTAAATGTCAGAGAAAAGGTCACTCCCATAGAAGCCAGCCAGCAGCCGAGCGACCGCTTGCTCTTCGTTTTCGGCGTCGATCAGCTCTTGGCAACCCGCGGCGATGGCATTGGAGGATACGGAGGCGATTTGCTGGGCGTTCCGCTTGGCGGACTGCTCACGGGCTTGGTCGAAACTTCCGCCTAGCCGGGCGGTCGCGATGGCTGTCAAAAACCCAAGAATTGCGAGAGCGACCAAGAGCTCGGTCAGCGTGAAACCAGACTTTTTAGAGAGAGCAGTCATATCATCACTATTGTAACGAAGTGATTTCTCATGCTCAAGATAAAATTGATAAAAACCGTATTTTAGCTTCTCATTTGTGAGAAGAGGTCATCCAGGTGGCCAGCCCAGTTTTCGTCCCGCGAGCAGATGAATATGGAGGTGGGGAACGGCTTCGCCGCCGTTTTCCCCGTGATTGATGACGAGGCGAAATCCCTGATCTTCTTCCTGAAAGCCGAGTCGGGCCGCGAGGTCCCTCGCGATCAACAGGAGGTGCCCGAGGAGGGCTTGATCGTCCTCTGTCGCGCGGCCGACTCGGGGAATGGGTTTTTTGGGAACGAGGAGGAGATGGGTGGGAGCTTGGGGGGCGATGTCATGAAAGACGAGGCAAAGCTCATCCTCGTATTCGATCTGCGCAGGGATTTCCCGGGCGATGATTTTCTGGAAAAGGGTCATCGGGGATCTGATTTTGATCTGGATGGCGTCCGATCTCGTCTACTCGGCGAGGGAGAGTTCGACGGGGGTTTCCCGGAGCGCTTCCAAGTCGGCCTGATTGCCCGTTTCAATGCGTCCGCCGAGATGGCGGGCGAGGAACTTTTCCATAGCGGCGTAGAAGTCGAAGCGATTTTCTTCGTTGGCGAAGCCGTGGCCTTCGTTGTCTTTCACCATGTAGGGGACTTCCACGCCGTTGGCCCGCATGGCGGCGACCATTTGATCGCTCTCGTTTTTGACGACCCGGGGGTCATTGGCCCCTTGGGCGATGAAGAGCGGCGCTCGGATTTGATCGACGTGAAAGACGGGCGAAGCCGCCCGCAACATTTCCGTCTCGGTTTCAGGATGGCCGACCATTTCATACATCATTTCGAGATAGGGCTCCCAGTAGGGGGGAATGCTGTCCATGAAGGTGAGGAGATTGGCCACTCCCACATAATCGACACCGCAGGCGTAGAGATCGGGCGTGAAGGCCAAGCCCGCCAAGGTGGCGTAACCGCCGTAAGAAGCGCCGTAAATCCCGATGCGCTCGGGATCGGCGAGGCCCTTTTCAATGAGCCACTGGGCTCCGTCTGTCACGTCGTCCTGCATGGCGCGGCCCCATTCCTTGAAGCTGGCCTCCCAAAAGGCGCGACCGTATCCCGTCGATCCCCGGAAATTCATTTGCAGCACAGCGTAGCCTCGGTTGGCCAAAAACTGGACTGCGGGATCGTAGCCCCAGGTGTCCCGAGCCCAGGGACCGCCGTGCACATTCAAGATCACGGGCAGATTTTTGGCTTCGATTCCCACGGGCACCGTGAGGTAGCCGTGAATGGTGAGCCCGTCCCGAGAGGGGTAGCTCACGGGCTTCATGGGTGCGAGGTGGGCGGAGTCCAGCCAGGGACCGATTTCGTGCAGAGGGCGCACTTCTTTGGTCTCCCAATCGAGGAAATGGTAAGCGCCGAGGGAGCGATCGCTGTAGGTGCGGAGAAGGAATTTGGTCTCGTCCTCACTCACGTCTGTCAGGCCCACTTCCATTTCCGGGAAGCGGGCTTCGATGAAGTCTTGAATCGCTTGGCGTTCCTGGTCGAGGAAGTGGTATTCCCGTTTGTCAGTGGTGTAGGTGATGGCGGTGAGGACCTGGCGTTGGCGAGAGTAGATCAAGTTGCTGACGTCCACTTCCGGGTGCTCGAAGAGAAGCTGAGTTTCCTGGCCCGTAGCGGGATCGAACTGGACGATGGCGCTCTTATCGCGCCCGAGGTTCGAGCTGGCGTAGAGCTGCTGGTTGTCGAAGGTGAAGAAGAGGGGCGAGAGGCTTTCCTTGAAGTTGGTCTCCAGAATTTTGGCGAACTCGTCGTCTTCAGAAGCGCGATAGAAGAGACTGGTGTTGACCCCATCGGTGGCGGTGGCGACCCGCAGCTTGCCTGCGTGGTCGGTCAAGTATCCCGAGAAGTTTCCGGGATTTTCCACCAGCATTTCCATCTCGCCGGTGCCGATGTGGATGCGGTAGGCATCAAAGATTCGTTTGTCCCGATGGTTGTGCCCGATGATCATGTGATCGGGGTCGTTCTCCAGGTCATCAATGACTCGCACTCGAATTTCTTCGAAGGGTGTCAAAAGAAGCGGGTTCGAGCCATCCCGATCCACGGCAAAGAGCCGAAAGTTTTCGTCGCCACCGGTGTCGCGGAGATAGATCAAGCGATCGTCGCTAGCCCAGAAGTAGGAGCGAATGTCCCGTTCCTTGGCCTCGGTGAGACGAGTCACTTGCTCGCTCCCGATTTCCTGGACGTGAATGTTCAATCGCCCTTCCCAAGGCTGCAGAAAGGAGAGGTGGGTTCCGTCGGGAGACAACTGGAAGCCGGTTTTTTCCGGGTTGCGGAAAAAGTCCCGCATGGGGACGAGGGGAGGAAGGGCAGCGTGCGCGGAAGTCATGAGGAAGAGAGTGCCGAGGAGGCGGGCGAAGGCGGATGGCGGGAGGAGGGACATGGTTTCAAGAGAAGAAGTGAGTGAGTGGGGCGAGGCCGTTTTGTCCGGTCGAGGTTTTCGAGCGACACGGAATCGCGGCCCCGGGAAGCGATGGCGAGAGCCCGCTTTGCTTCAAGCAATTACGAGAGAGCGGTCCGGAAGGCGGCAGGCGGGCAGGGGGGTTCGGTGCAGGAGGTGGGCGCGGATTTCTCCTTCGAGTTGGCGACAGCGCTTACACCAATACTTTCTCCCAGTGAGGTAGAAGACAGCTCCCCGCAAATTCCGGAAACTGACGCCTTCCACACCACACTCATGGAGGGCTTGCAGCTCTTCGGTGAGGGCCTCGAAGAAGAGCATCTCGAAGCCGGAGGAAGCCTGCTTCTGGGCCAGGGCAAGGAGATCCACTTCGAGACGAGGAGCGCTGAGGCGAAGTCGCTGCGCGATCTCTTGGAACCCCAGGGCGTGAAGGCTTTTTTCGACCCGTTCATGCAGTTCCGCGAGATCGATGCAGGTCGAGCTATAATGATTCCGCAGGTAAAGGGCCACGCCTTTGCTGATATCTTGGGCCAGCCACCAGTCTGGATGGCCGGCAGAGTGGGCCGCGGCTTCGATCCGCCGAATGAGCCATTGCGAGTCAAAGTGGAGAACCTGTCCATCCGAAAAGCGAACGACGGGAAGATGAGAATGGAGAGCGATCATTTCTTGCGAGAGGCGCGCGGGTTGGGGATGCGAAACAATTCGGGTTGCTCTCGGCTGGAGTAGGGTCGCTGACCGAGCGTTTGGATTTCTTCCAAGAACTCGCCCACATCCTCGAACTGGCGGTAGACCGAGGCGTAGCGGACGTAAGCCACGGGGTCGATGCGGGAGAGACGCTCCATGACCTTGAGGCCGATGGAGGAGGAGGGAACTTCCCGGTGGTTTTCGGCGTGCAGCTCGTTGATGAGGTCATCGACCGCTTCTTCCAGGACTTCGGTCGGGATGGGGCGTTTTTCACAGGCTCGCATGAGGCCTTTGAAAAGCTTGTCCTTGCTGAAGGATTCCCGCCGACCGTCCATTTTGGCCACCACGAGATCGGAACGTTCGATGTGCTCGTAGGTGGTGTAGCGATAATTGCAGGCGAGGCACATGCGACGGCGACGGATGGAGTTGCCGTCTTTGGAAAGTCGGGAATCGATCACCTTGTCGTTGGTCGAGCCACACTTCAGACAACGCATACCGCAATATATGGTAGGCTAGGGACAATTAGCAATACAAAATGATGTTGTCAGGTCCACGGGGATTCTTTTTTCTCCTGCGAATACGGGAAAATCGCTCTGTGAATAAATCTTGCGAAGTCGCTTCGTTTTTGGGGTTCAGGCGAGGATAAGAGGTGGAGAGGAGTGGCCAGAGAGGAGGTTTGATCTTACGATCCCTTCGCTCTGGGAGGGAATCGAAGAGCTTGTTCGATTGGCGGATTTGGTGGTTTTTAGGTGATTCGAGCTGCTAGGTCTACAATTAGTAATTTTACATAACACGTTGTTTTAAAATGAGTTAAAAAGTTAATTGCGGGTTGCTTATAAAAAATCATAAGGGGGAGGAGACCTCAAAGCCTCTTGCTTGAGAATGGGCTTCGGCTGCCAGCTTGTGGTGAATTGCCGAACTTGGTTGTGGAACGCTGCCGCCTTGGAAGAACAAGGACCACTTTGCTGACAGGCCTGTGAATAACTTGTGAGTTTCTCCCGATGGAACTTACGGGGAACGCTTTTTTGGCGGGAGAGAGGCGCGAAAATTTGTCAACCTTCCTCGTCGTCTTCCGCCGCGCGATCGCCAAATCGCATGAACTTTTCGAGGAAGGTGAGTTTCACTTCGCCGGTCGGCCCGTTTCGTTGCTTCGCGATGATGAGTTCGGCCTTGCCGGCTTCGGCCTCCTTGGCTTCGTCGTCTTCGGCGTAGTATTTATTCCGAATGAGCAGGCCGACCACGTCCGCGTCTTGCTCGATGGAGCCGGATTCCCGGAGGTCGCTCAAGCGGGGCTTGCCGCCTGTCCGCTGCTCGGGGTTCCGATTGAGCTGTGCCAGCACGATGATGGGGATGTTCAGTTCTTTTGAGAGGGCTTTGATGCCGGCGGAAATCTCGGCAATTTCGATTTGCCGGTTGTCGCGGGCCTTGGAGGAATTGGATTTGAGAAGCTGGAGGTAATCGATGGCAATCAATTGGATGCCGTGGCGGTTGTGAAGGCGACGCGCCTTGGCGCGCAGTTCCATGATGCTGAGACCGGGGCTATCATCGATGAAGATGGGGCTGCGGGCGAGATCGCCAGAAGCGGCCATCAGTTTTTTGAAGTCGGGGGTGCCCAGCATCCCCCCGCGAATGCTGGCCATATCGACCGCGGCCCGCGCACAGAGGAGACGCATGACGAGGCTTTCGGTGCTCATTTCCAAGCTGAAGACGGCCACGGGCTGGTTTTGGGTCACGCCGACGTGTTCCACGATGTTCATGGCGAGGGAGGTCTTGCCCATAGAAGGGCGGGCCGCGATGATGAACATTTCCCCACCGTGGAGGCCATTGGTCATGCGATCGAGCCCTTGGAAGCCGGAGCCCAAGCCGGTCAGGCTATGGGGATCGGAGCTGATTTCCTCGATCTTTTTGATCGCGTCCATGACCTCGTCCTTCATGGAGCGCATGACATTTCGTTCCCCTTCTTCGCGGACGCGGAGAACCTCCTGTTCCACGGTGTCGAGCAGCTCCTCGATGTCTTCTTGCCGCTCGTAGGCCTTGCTGATGGAAAGGGTGCAGGTCCGGATGATGTCCCGCAGAGTCCGCTTTTCTTTCAGGATCCCGAGGTAGTGGGAGAAGTGAGCGGTGTCGGGCTCGAAGGTGGCCAGTTCCGTGACACGATCGGCCCCGCCTGCCTCAGCCAGCTTTTGCCGATCCATGAGCGTCTGGGTCACGGAGAGGAGATCGACCGGCTTGCTGTCATTGTAGTGCTCGGTCAAGATCTGATAGACCGTCCGGTGAGCGGGTTGGTAGAAGTGCTCTTCGGAAATGTTTTCGATCGCCTCGCCGCAGCAGCGCTGGGGATCGCGGAAGAGGCAGCTCAAGACGCCTTTCTCGGCCTCTTCGCTCGAAGGCATGACCCGCTGGCCTTCGACGATTCCCCGCAGAACGGAATGGTGATCGACCCGGTCCGCCTCCGATTTGCGTGCCTGGGGACGTTCGGCTTCGAACAAAAAGGAGGAAGTCAGCTCATCTGGCATGGGAGCGAATCCTCAGGGCAAAAGAGGCGAGGGGGAAGAAAGAGTTGCTCTTTCTTATTCACAGAGTGCCCACAAAAAAGCCGCTGTCGGAAACTCCGACAGCGGCCAGGACGAATGTCTTTCAGGTCACTGGGAGCCGTTGGCGGTCGCTTCCTCGGCTTCTTCTGGTGTGGTGACCTTGAGCTTGATGAGACCGAGGACGTCGGCGTGCAGCTTGACTTCGATGTCGAAACTCCCCGTGCCTTTGATCGGCTTGTCCAATTGAATGAGGTGGCGATCCAGCTCGATGCCTTTTTCGGCCAGGGCCTTGGCAAGGTCCTGGGTGGTGATCGATCCGAAGGCCTTGCCGCCTTGGCCGGTGGCCAGCTCGAGGGAGAGCTTGGTTTTGGAAAGTTTTTGTGCGGTCTGCTCGGCGGACTGCAGTTCGGCGGCTTCCCGGGCAGCGCGTTTGGCTTGCAGGGCTTCGGTGTGGCGGAGGTTGGCCTTGGTGGCTTCGTAGGCCTTGCCTTGGGGCACCAGGAAATTGCGGGCGAAGCCGGCTTTGACGTTCACGATATCGGCTTCGGCGCCGAGGCCGTCGATCTTGTCGGCGAGGATGACTTTGGTGGTGGCCATAGGGAGATTTTCCGGGTTCTGCGGAAAGGGCAGCGTGCTTACATGAGGCCGGGGGCCCTGTCAAGCACTTGCCGCGAGCGTAATACCAAGCTCCAGAATTCACTGGTAAAATTGAGGGAAGGTGTTGTGGGGAAGAGGCGCTGAAGCGCGGGGAAGGAAGAGCCGGTGTCTTTCGAGCCAGCCCAGCGTTGCTTCTCGGTTACGGTGCCTGCACCGCGCCCTCGTCGCGCCTTGGTGGTCTGGCCCGAAATCCACTCGGCCATTCTACCAGCCAATTCTGCAGCTTGATATAAGCCGCCTGGGAAGGGCCGTTTGGCCGAGGGCGACTTTTTTGGCGGCCGCGATGGTGTTGCGGTGCAGCCGGGCGGTGTGGCCGTAGGTCCGCTGGTAGCCCCCTCCATAGAGCACGGCGAGGGGGACGCGGTGAATTTCTCGAACGAGGTGAAGGACGTGGGCGTCCCGCCACATCATTTCTCGCACGGTCAGCCGCATTTGACCAAAACGATCGTCTCGGTGGTTGTCGGCGCCCGAGTTCCAGAGGACCAAGTCCGGTTCGGGAAACTCGCGGAAGGCACGATCCAACGAGGCGCGGAGGAGGGCGAGATAACGGGGGCCATCAATGTAACGGATCGTCGGGACGTCGAGGTCCCCCGCCACTTTGGCCGAGGGAAAATTGCGCCCTACGTGGAGGGAGTAGGTGTAGACCCGGGGATCGCTCTGCAAGATGAAATGGGTGGCATCGCCTTGGTGGGCATCGGTATCCAGGACCAGGATCCGGAGGGCAGGGTGGGCGCGGTGGAGATCGCGAACGGCCACCGCCACGTCATTCAAGACGCAGAATCCCGAGCCCGCGTGGGGAAAGGCATGATGAGTGCCGCCGGCCAAATTGCAGGCCAAGCCTTCTTCCAAGGCGGCCCAGGCTGCGAGACGAGTGGCTTCGGTTTCGCGAGCGCTCCGTTGGAGGAGTTCTCTGCCCAGGGGGAGGCCGATGCGGAGGCGCCCTCTTTCTTCGAGATCGCCACGGGCTACGCCCTCGAGGTAGTCGGCTTCATGAACCCGCAGAAGAGACTCGGTGCAAGCGGGGGGAACGGGGTGGACCTCTTTTTCGGAAAGGACCCCACCGCGCAGAAGGAGCGCGTGACTCTGCGGGAACTTTTCCATGGGAAAAGGATGGCCCGGAGGGAGGGGAAAGTAATAGGCCGGCGAGTAGAAACAGCGCATGGATTAGGCCAAGCTGGCTTTTCCGATGAGGTCAAAGACGAGCAGAAAGCCGCCTTGGATCAAGATGGCCAAGCCGAGGCCCGCCACGCGACGGGTCTTTCGAGTGAGGAGAAGGAGCCCGACCACGAGATAGCCGAGATCCAGCCAGAGATTGAGTGAAAGGATGGACTGCACTTCCTCAAGGGTGCGGGGAGGGGAGGGGAGTCCGGCGGCTACGATCAAGATGTTGAGGCAGGCCCAGAGACCATTCATCAGCCAAAAGCCTGACCAGAACTCGGCCCGATCCCCTTCGCCCTTCCCGAGCCAAAGGCGCCAAATCGCCAACCCAGCCGAGAGGGCAGACCAGGATAGCAGCACCGGGAGGAACCAGGCGGGAAAGGCGCTCATGGTGATCCGATACGATGCGGGGGGGGAGAGAAGTGGCTGGGAAAGGCTTGGCTGCAAAAGGCTTTGACGGCGGTGGCATCGATCCGAGACTGCGCCCGCAATGATCGATGGGATGTTGGCAGCGATGGGCGGGGGCAGTGTGGAAGCTGGTTCCGGCTCGTGGACCCTTTTGATCACCTACTTCGTGGTCGCCATCGGGGTGTCCTTTTTCTGTTCGGTTTGGGAGGCGGTCCTGCTGTCTGTGACCCGCCCTTACATCGCCAGCCTCAAGGAAAAAAATGGCAAGTCCGGTCAGCGCTTGGAGCAGATGAAGAACAACATCAACCGGCCGCTGACCTCCATCCTAACGCTGAACACCATCGCCCACACGATGGGTGCGATTATGGTGGGGGTGCAAGTGGCGGGCCTTACGGGAGGTGGCATTTGGGACCAGGTGGCGGGGATTGTCATGACCTTGGCCATCTTGGTCTTATCCGAAATCATTCCCAAGAATTTGGGAGCACGTCATTGGAGGGCTTGGGGGCCGTGGGTGGGAGCCAGCTTGAGTGTTTTGACCAAGATCATGACTCCGGTCATCTACGTGGTGGAGTTGTTTGGTCGAGGAGGGCATGGCGGCGAGTCTTTCAGCCGAGAGGAGCTGAAGGTCATGGCCGAGATGGGACGCCGGGAGGGGAAGTTGGAGGAGAAGGAGTCGCGCATTCTGAAGAATCTTTTACAGTTCGGCGAGTCCAGCGTGCGGGATGTCATGACTCCGAGGGTGGTGGTGTTTTCGGTCTCCCAGGACTTGGAAGTGGGCGATTTCGCGGACCAGCATGGGGAAGTGCCCTTCTCCCGCGTGCCTCTCTATGGCGAAGACCGAGATGATGTGAAGGGCTTTGTCCTCAAGAGCGATGTGCTTTTAGCGGCGGCACGAGGGGAGCGACATCGGACAGTGGGCGAGATGCGCCGGGACATCATGCGACTCTTCGCTGCGACGCGCTTGAGCGATGCTTTTGAGCAATTGATTGCCAATCGCAGTCATGCCGCTGTGGTGGTGGATGAGTTTGGTGGGATGGCCGGTTTGGTGACGATGGAAGACGTGGTCGAGACTCTTTTGGGCTTGGAAATTGTGGATGAGGCGGACAAGCGGGTGGATATGCAGGAATTCGCGCGGTCGATGTGGAAACGTCGGGCCGAGAGGATGGGGATTTCTTTGGAGGCCTTGGAGGAAAATGCTCTCGGCAAGGAGGGTTCTTGAGGGACGCTTGAGGAGGGGGTGGGATGTTCCTCGCCTCCGGCGAGGGTTGGTGCGGATTGGGGAACTCCTCCTGCGGAGTTCCCTTTTGTAGGTTACTTGCTTCGCAAGAGGGCACTCGAACCCGGTTGGGCTCTTGCCCAAGGGGCTCTCGGCCCACTCCCGATACGCCAGAAGCCAGAGCCCCTGCGGGACCCTGGCTTCTGGCGGAGGGGGTGGGATTCGAACCCACGGAGACTTTCGCCTCGGCGGTTTTCAAGACCGCTGCATTCGACCACTCTGCCACCCCTCCATTTCAGAATCGCCGTAAGCCGTTGCCCTATGGCAGATTTGCTGCTCTGGCAATGGAGAGCTGGTTTTCATTTCGGTTTTTTGGCCGCTTTGCTGCTTGCTTGCTTTCCCCATGATGTGGATTTCTTTCCGATCGATGAGAGCGATTTTCTGCGCTGTGTTTCTCTTGAGCTTTTCGGAGAGCCCTACCTTCGGTGAAACCGCCCAGCAGCGCGAGGATCGGCAACTTCGCGAGATCGATGAACTGAACCAGCGGCATCGAAAAGAGCGGGAGGCGCTCTACGAACGACATACCAAAGAAAGGAACGGAACCCTTTCGCCGCCAACCGGTGCCGTCGAGAGTGATGTCGATCAAACGAGCGAGGGAGACGAGGAGAGCCAAGGACCGGTGGTCGATTTCTCCCAATATGACTACTCTTTCTCCGATTATGCCCAGTCCGTTTTTGTGGTGAAGGGCGACCAAGGGGTGGGGAGTGGCTTTTTTGTGACCGTGAGCGGGAACGTGCGGGCGGTGAGCAATATTCATGTGCTGGCCGGTAATGAGAGCTTTCGGATTATGGCGAGTGGTAACCAGCCCGGGGATGTGGGCGCCATCATGCTGGCCCATGATCATGATGTGGCCGTGCTCGAGGTGAAGAAGCCCGGGCGCGGTCTAGAGCTTCACCCGGCCATTGATGAAGAGGTAGCGGTAGGGGATGACGTGATCGTGATCGGCAATAGCTTGGGGAGTGGCGTTTCCACCCAGTTGCCCGGGAGAGTGAAGGGGGTGGGGAATGAATTGATCGAGATCGATGCCAAGTTCGTGGAGGGCAATAGCGGGAGCCCTATCATTCATTTGAAGTCGGGCAAAGTGATTGGGGTGGCCAGTTTCGCCCGGATTTTCGATGTCAATGCTTTGAGCAAGGATTCGCCTTTTACGGCTGGGGTGCGTCGATTCGCTTATCGAATTGATTCCGTTCAAAAATGGGAGCGGGCCAACTGGAATGATTTCAAGCAGCAGGCAAAGTTGGTGGAAGAGGTGGATGAGAAGACGGATATGTTAATCGCTCTGGCGAGGGAGATCGCGCAAGAGGGGCGGCCTCCTTTCAATTATTTCCGAGGACGCAATGACTCGCTCTCCCATCTCGTGATGGATTTGCAGGGATACTATCAGGCGGCCATCCCGTCCTCCGATGATCGGGAAGCGGTCGCGCGTTTCACTTATTGGATTCAGCATGAGTGTTTCTCTGATTTCCGGGCCCTTCAGCCCGAGAGCTACTATGATTACTTTCGCGACGAGCTGTCGACCCAGAGAAGTCATCGCGAATCGCTCAAACCCTTCTTTGACAGAATTGGGCGCTCAATGCGATAGCCAGTCCATGCGGGTTCTGGTGGCCATGGACAAGTTCAAGGGGTCGATGTCGGCTCTGGAAGCTTGTGAGAGCGTCAGTCGGGCTTTCCCGGAGTGCGAGTGTGATTCCTTTCCGATCGCCGATGGAGGGGAGGGCACGGTGGAGGCCTTGGTCAATTGTCTTGGTGGGAGGATTCAGTCGGCCGAGGTTTCCGATGCGCTCGGCCAGCCGATCGAGGCCATTTGGGGCTTGGCGGAGCGGAAAGGAGCCCAGGTGGGCATCATTGAGATGTGTGCGGCTTCCGGATTGGCGATTTTAGGGAGTGACCCAAAAGATCCCCAAGCGGCCAGCACCTTCGGGACCGGGCAGTTGATGCAGGAGGCACTCTCTCAAGGCTGTCGCAAGATCGTGGTGGGCATTGGCGGGAGCGCCACCAATGATGGCGGCACGGGGATGGCGCGGGCGCTCGGCTACCGTTTTTTGGATGCAGCGGGTCTCGAAATCATCGACTTGCCGGCCGGGCTGGACCGGCTGCACGCGATTGCGCCCCCTGCGAACTTTCCCGAGGTGGAGGTGATCGCCGCCTGCGATGTGGAGAACCCTCTTTTGGGATCTGCGGGCGCCACCCGCGTTTATGGGCCGCAGAAAGGGGTCGAGGATTTTGACTGGTTTGAGAGTCGCTTGGAACGGTTAGCGAACGTGGTCAGCCAGTGGAAAGGCGAGGACTTGCGAGAGGTGCCGGGGGCAGGCGCGGCCGGTGGCTTGGGGTTTGGGTTGCTGGTTTTTTGTGGGGCCCGCTTGACTCCTGGCTTTGAGATGTTGGCCAATCTGGGGAATTTGGAAAGGCGCGTCCAGGAGGCGGACGTGGTGCTGACGGGAGAGGGGTCGATCGATGCCCAGACGCTTTTTGGCAAGGGACCGGCGGGGGTGGCCCGGATGGCGAGAGGTTCCGGCGTGCGAGTGATCGGCTTTGGCGGTCGGGTGGTTTCCGCGCCTGGCTTACATGAGTTGTTCGACCACTTGGTGACGGTGGCTCCTCCGGAACTCAGTTTGGCCGAATGCATCCTTCGAGGACCCGAGTTGCTAGAGAAGAGCGCGCGCGCGCACAAGCACTTGCTCGAACCGGGCACTCCGGTCTAAGGAGACAGGATGGCTACCCCCGTTCTCCTGTTGTTTTCTGGTCAAGGTGCTCAAGCCGTGGGCATGGCCCGAGAGTTGTTCGATGATTTCGGCGTGGCCCGAGAGCTGGCGGAGGGTGCGGACGAGGCTTTGGATTTCTCGCTGACGCAGACTATGTTTGCGGGGCCGATCGAGGAGTTGACCCGGACCTCGCGCTGCCAACCGGCGCTCTATCTCCACGGGCTCATGGCCTTGGCGGCTTTGCGACAAAAGGCACCTGATTTGCAAGTGGTGGGGGCGGCCGGGCTTTCGCTGGGCGAGTTTACCGCTCACGCGGCTGCCGCGACCTTTGATTTCGAGACTGGGCTGCGGGTGGTGGCGCAACGGGGGCTTTTTATGGAAGAGGCCTGTGAGGCGACCGATGGCTCGATGGCGGCCATGATTGGCGGTAATGAGGCTGCGGTCCGTGAATTGGCGCACGAGGCAGGGGTGGATGTCGCCAATCTGAATGCTCCCGGCCAGATTGTCCTCTCGGGCTCCCAGGAAGGGATTGCCAAGGCGGTGGCGGGAGCCAAGGGCAAGGGCATCAAGCTGGCCAAGGAGCTGACGGTGGCCGGGGCCTACCATTCCCGGCTGATGGCCTCTGCGCAGAGCCAGTTGGCGAGCGAGTTGTCTACCGTCAGCCTGTCGGCTCCCCAGTTTCCGGTGTATTGCAACGTGGAGGCCAGCGAGGTGGCGGAGGAAGGGGAGATTCGCGATACGCTCACTCGCCAAGTGACGGGTTCGGTCCGCTGGGGGGAGTCGGTGGCGGCTCTCCTCGATCGCTTTCCTGGAGCCATCTGCCTCGAGATGGGGCCGGGGAAGACGCTCGCGGGACTCCTAGCACGGATTCGCAAAGGGGCCCCGGTCTATGGCTGCGGGACCACCGAAGGAATTGAAAGGGCGCTTGATGCCTGTGCTTAATACCAAGCTCCAGAATTCACTGTTAGAATGGAGGGGAGGTGTTGTGGGGAAGAGGCGCTGAAGCGCGGGGAAGGGAGAGCCGGTGTCTTTCGAGCCAGCCCAGCGTTGCTCCTCGGTGACGGTGCCTGCACCGCGCCCTTGTCGCGCCTTGGTCTGGCCCGAAATCCACTCGGCCATTCTACCAGCCAATTCTGCAGCTTGGTATAAGAGATTCTTCGGTGCAGAGGTAGCGGTAGAGAGAGGGGGCCGTGAGCGGTAGGCGCTTTTTGGGGGAGACGGGTTGGGGGGGAAGGAGTCACTCGGTAGGCCGCGGGAGGTGCGGTGCCACTGTGGATCCTCTTTTATGAATCATGGAAGAGGTGATTCTTTCAGCCTTCGGTCCTCGGCGGCCCGCTGGGCCTCTACGGGGAGAGCCGTTCGATGAGCCACTCGTCTTCTTTTCGGGTGTAAAGGAAGCGGTCATGCAGACGGCCCGAGCCTCCTTGCCAGAACTCGATCGAGGTGGGGCGCACTCGGTAGCCTCCCCAAAAGGGAGGAAGGGGCACGGCTAGACCGGCGAATTTACTTTTGATTTCCGCGAGCTTGGTCTCGAGATGGGCGCGGTTTTCGATGACGCTGCTTTGCTGCGAGACCCAAGCCCCCAGCTGGCTTTCACGAGGTCGGCTGAGGAAGTAGCGGAGAGATTTGTCGGGCGAGATTTTTTCCACCCTGCCCTGGATGATGACCTGCCGCTCCAGCCCGATCCACGGAAAGAGGAGGGAGACTTGGGGATTGGGGGCGATTTCCCGGGCCTTTCGGCTTTCATAGTTGCTGTAGAAGACGAAGCCCCTTTCATCGAAGGTTTTGAGGAGAACCGTTCGTTGGGAGGGCTGCCCTGCTGACGAGGTGGTCGAGAGCACCATGGCATTGGGTTCCACCATGCCAGAGTCAGTGGCTTGCTCAAACCAGGTTTCGAATTGGGCGACCGGGCTTTCACAAAGGTCGGCGCGCCGGATGGCTCCTTGGAGGTAGTCTCGCCGATAGTCTGCTAGGTCCATATTATGCGAGATCCATTACGAGCACTTTTGACCAGCGGGCGTTTTGGCTTTCCACGAACTCTTCATGGAGCGGGTCCACTTGGTAGGCGTCGTGCGCGGCGACACTTTCAAAGCGCAGCGACAAACCGTAGTCCCAACTTCGATCGATCACGGGGCGCTCCGGGGTGGCGGCCGGACGTCCCCAGGTGCCGGAAGAGACTGATTCGATAGCTAAGAGCTTCTCCAAAGCGGCTTCGAAGAGCGTGGAGTGAGATTGCCCTTCTTCGTTCAGCCAAAAGTAGACGTGGTGTTCCATGGGGCAGCCTAGCCAGGGGCTGGGTGCGGCGCAAATGAGCATGCGATTCGCTTGCCCGCCGGGGGAGGCAGGCTAGGGAGAAGGATGCGTGATGATTTGGAGAGCGTGCTTTTTCCAGAGGAGCAAATCGCCGATCGGGTGAAGGAGCTTGGCTTGCAGTTGAGCCAAGATTTTGCCGGCAGGGACTTGTCTGTCCTGATCCTCCTGCACGGGGGGATGATGTTCGCCGCGGATCTCATCCGGCACATCAGTCTCCCGCTCACGGTGGAGACCCTGGCGGTGGCCAGCTACAAGGGCGAGCAGAGCAGTGGGCAGTTGGAGTGGCCGAAGGAACTGCGCTTTGGGGATCTCCAAGGGCGGGACCTTCTCATCGTGGATGATATCCTCGACACCGGTACCACTCTTTCGGGGGTGAGAGAGCGCATGGGGGAGGAGTTCCACCCGGAGAGCATCCAGGTTTGCGTGCTTTTGGACAAACTCCGCCCACGGATACGCCACGTCGAGCCGGACTATGTGGGCTTCGAAGTCGAGGACGTTTTTGTGGTGGGGTATGGCCTCGACTACAACGCCCGTTACCGCAATCTGCCTTATATCGGGGTGCTGAAAGAGGAGTGCATTTGACTGCGGGGGGCCTTGGATTTCACGGCCGGGCTTAGCCCCAGGAGATGAGGCGCATTTCGTGGGCTTGGGTTAGGTCGCGGGAGTTGGGGATGACTCGGATGTTGAGGCCGTAGGCACCGCTTTCAGCGGGCTGAATTTCGCCCGTGAAGAGGGCGGTGCCGTCTGGGCGGACTTCCTGGCGCTGCAAGATGGTGATGACCGGATCGAGGATGCCTTCATCGGTGATTTCGCCGACTTCTCCGCTGTAGGCTTGGACTTCGAGACAATCGGGATCGACCTGCCCCATGTGGACGACGGCTTGCACCGGGATGCGGTCGCCCACGGGGATGCCATGAATGTCTTCCAGGCCCAGCTTGGCATCGAGCAGCTTCACCTGTGGCCAATCCTGACGGATCTGATGTTTCCAGGCCGCCAATTCCTTCGCTCGGGCACAGTTGTCCGCAGCCAATTCCCGGTAAGCAGTCGCCGCCGGTTCGTAGAAGTGTTCGTTGTATTCGGTGACCATGCGGCTGGTGTTGTAGACGGGTGTCACTGTTCGCATGGATTCCCGCATGATGTGGATCCACGCTTGAGGGAGTTTGCCATCGGGGCGGGCGTAGTAGAGCGGCACGATGCGCTGCTCGATCACTTCGTAGAGGCTGGCGGCATCGACATCATTTTGGAATTCGGTGGTGCCTTCGGTGATTTCTTCGCCGATAGCCCAGCCATTGTCCCCATTGTAACTCTCGCACCACCAGCCATCCAAGACGCTGAGATTGATCCCTCCATTGGGGGGGAGTTTCATGCCGCTGGTGCCACTGGCTTCGAGCGGGCGGAGGGGATTGTTCAGCCAGAGGTCGACTCCTTCATAGAGGCGGCGGCCAATGTGCGCGTCGTAATCCTCGATGAATGCGATCCGGTGGGCGAAGCCTGCTTGGCGCGTGTATTCGATGACTTTTTGGATGAAAGCCTTGCCTCCGTCGTCGGCCGGGTGGGCCTTGCCCGCGAAGAGAAATTGCACTGGGCGTTCCGGGTGATTGAGGATTGCCTTGAGCCGCTCGGGATCGCTGAAGAGGAGGGTGGCTCGTTTGTAGGTGGCAAAGCGCCGGGCGAAGCCGATCGTGAGGATTTCGGGATCGAGGATGTTTTTGACTCCGCGGATGGTGGCGGGGGTTTCCCGATTGCGCTCGTACTGGGCTGTCAGCTTCTCCCGGGTGAAATCAACCAAGCGTGCCTTGAGCTTGCCATGGGTTTCCCAGAGTTCTTCGGCCGGGATGTCAATGACCCGCCGCCAGAAGTCGATGTCGGTGAGTGATTCTTCCCAATCGTCTCCCAGGTAGCGGTCATAGAGATCCCGCACTTCATCCGCCAGCCAAGTCTTGGTGTGGATGCCATTGGTGACGGAGCCGATGGGCACTTCGTCTTCTGGTATTCCCTTCCAGACATTCTTCCACATGCCGCGGCTGACTTCGCCGTGAAGAGCGCTCACGCCATTGGCATGACGGCTGGTGCGGAGGGCCAGGATGGTCATGCTGAAGTCCTGCTGCACGGCTTGGTCTTCTTGCCCGAAGTGCATGAAGTAGTCGAAATCGATTCCGACCTTTCCGCAGTAGCTCTCAAAATAGTGCCGCATGAGGTGGGCGGAGAAGGCGTCGTTCCCGGCGGCCACCGGGGTGTGGGTGGTGAAGACGTTCGAGGCGGCCACCGCTTGGCGGGCCGAGTCGAAGTCGAGTCCATACTGCTCCATGTGGCGATCAATCCGCTCCAGTGAAAGGAAGGCGCTGTGGCCTTCATTCATATGCCAGACGCTCGGTGAGATTCCCATGGCCTCAATGGCCCGAGCCCCCCCCATCCCGAGGACCACTTCCTGCCGGATGCGCACTTCCTTGTCCCCTCCGTAGAGCTGAGCGGTGATTTCGCGATCCTCTTCGTGATTGATGGCGTGATCCGCGTCCAGCAAATAGAGGGTGATGCGGCCAACGGCCATTTTCCAAACTTTGAGGTGCACTTCGCGACCGAGAAGATGGACCGAAGTCATGAGAGGCTGGCCATCGGAGGCGAGCACCGGTTGAATCGGCAAGTGATAGAAGTTCTGGTCCAGTTCCTTCGCCTGCTGCCAACCTGCGCGATCGATCTGTTGTTTGAAGTAGCCGTGGCGGTAGAGCAGGGTGACGCCGAGGAAGTCGAGACCCAGGTCACTGGCGGCTTTGCAATGGTCCCCGGAGAGGATCCCGAGACCACCGGAGTAGATCGGAATGGATTCGTGAAATCCAAATTCTGCCGAGAAGTAGGCGATGGTTCCAGAGTCGGGCCGGGCTTGGCGACGGCTCGCTCCGTAGGTGTTGTCGCGAGCGAGGTAGGCGCGAAAGCGCTCGTGGATGCCTCGCAGGCGGGTTAAAAATTCCTCGTCTTCCGCGAGTTGTTCCAAGCGCGACTGGTGGACCAACTGCAAGACCCGGACAGGACTGTGATTGGTCCGATTCCACAGGCCCACGTCCATGCTGCGAAAGAGAGCGCGGGCCTTGGGCTCCCAACTCCACCAAATGTTGTAAGCCAACTCCCGCAGGGGCTCGAGGGCGGTCGGGATACGGGGGGAGACTTCAAATTCGATTTTTGGCTGCATGTTAGAAAGAGAGGTGGTGAACGGGGTGGAGGGTGCAAGCAGGTAGAAGGAGCTGGGAGAGATTGCAAACGAATGAATTGCAGCGGGTCTGGCCTGCGCTTTGGTTTCTCCCATGCCCGCGATGACCCCGGATCTGGAATGCCTTTTTTCGTTTTTGCGTTTTGCCAGCGTTTCCACCGATCCGGGACAAGCGGGCGAGGTACAGGCCTGCGCCCACTGGTTGGTGGAGCTTCTTCAAGGGCAAGGATTGCTGGCCGAGACGGTCGCGACCTCCGGGCACCCCTTGGTGCTGGCCCGCAATGGGCACCGGGCCGGGCGACGTTCGGTCTTGATCTACGGGCACTACGATGTGCAGCCGGTCGATCCGCTGGAGTTGTGGGAGACTTCGCCTTTTGAGCCGGTTTTGAAGGGCGGGAAAATCTTCGCTCGCGGCGCCACGGACAACAAAGGCCAAATGATGGCCCACGTCTTGGGGGTCGGGAAGTTGCTGGCGGCGGAGCCCGATCTACCGCTCAATCTCACGCTGCTCTTCGAGGGCGAGGAGGAGGTTGGCAGCCAGAGCTTGCATCAGTATCTGAAGGAAAAGAAGGAGGAGCTGGCGTGCGATGTGGTGGTGGTCTCCGACACCGGGATGATCGCTCCCGGGGTGCCTACCATGGGGTATGGCTTGCGGGGGATCACTGCGCTCGAGGGACGAGTCCGAGGGCCGGCCCGCGATGTCCATTCGGGAGTCTACGGCGGAGCCATTGCCAATCCGGCCACGGTGGCAGCCCGTTTGCTGGCTTCTCTCCATGATAAGGAGGGGCGAGTAGCGGTCGATGGTTTTTACGACGAGGTCCAGCCTCTCCACGATTGGGAGAGAGCGCTTTGGGACCAGCTGCCAGATGGGGACCAGGAGGTCCGAGAGGCGACCGGGGTGAGCGAACTTTTCGGTGAAAGCGGCTTTAGCAGCTACGAGCGGCTTTGGGCGCGACCGACTTTGGAAGTCAATGGGCTGGGTGGTGGCTACCAAGGGCCTGGCTCCAAGACGATCGTCCCGGCCGAAGCCTTTTTTAAGTTGTCGGCCCGGCTGGTTCCGAATCAATCGCCGGACGAGATTTTCGGCAAAATCCAGAAACACCTGGAGGCCAATTGCCCGGGGGGGGTGGACTTGCACTTGGAACAGGGTCATGGCGGGCAACCCTACTTGGGCGACCCGCAGAGCGAGTATGGAAAAGCGGCCCAAGAGGCGCTTGGCCGCGTTTTCGGGAAGGAGCCCATGCTGATCCGCGAGGGGGGGAGCATCCCGATTATCCAAGCGTTCCAAGAGGAGTTGGGTGCGGATTCCCTCATGTTGGGCTTGGCCTTACCCGACGCGCAGATTCATTCTCCCAACGAGAGTTTCCACCTCGAGAATTTCGAAAAAGGCATGCAACTTAGTCAGGAAGTGCTGCGAGGATTGGCCGCGCTTCCTTAATCGATTCAAGCGCACCCCCCCCGACTTTTTGCCCCCCCATGACAAGCGAACTGGAGTCCTTCATGCGCGGCCTAGAGCGCCGCAACCCCTACGAAACGGAGTTTCACCAAGCAGTGCACGAGGTGGCTGAGTCCGTCTTGCCCTTTTTGCGCGATCACCAGAGATATCGTGATGAGCAGATTCTGGAGCGCATGACGGAACCGGATCGCATCATCTCCTTCCGAGTGAGCTGGGAGGATGATGAAGGCCATGTCCGAGTCAATCGGGCCTGGCGGGTCCAGTTCAACAGCGCCATTGGCCCCTACAAGGGCGGCATGCGCTTTCATCCCACCGTGAACCAGAGCATTCTCAAGTTTCTCGGCTTCGAGCAGATTTTCAAAAACAGCCTCACCGGTCTGCCGATGGGAGGCGCCAAGGGAGGAGCCAATTTCAATCCGCGCGGCAAGAGCGATCGGGAGGTCATGCGATTTTGCCAGAGCCTCATGGTCGAACTGGCCAAGCACATTGGCGAGGATACGGATGTGCCGGCGGGGGACATCGGCGTGGGGGCGCGGGAGATCGGTTACCTTTTCGGCAATTACAAGCGACTGGAAAACCGCTTCGTCGGCGCCATGACCGGCAAGGGCTTGGCCTACGGGGGAAGCCTCGTGCGAAAAGAAGCCACTGGCTACGGTGCGGTCTATTTCATGCAGGAAATGCTGGAAGTCCGAGGCGAGGACTTAGCGGGCAAGGTTTGCCTGGTCTCGGGTTCTGGGAACGTGGCCCTCTATGCCATTGAGAAGCTTTTGGAAAACCAAGCACGAGTGGTGACGGCTTCCGATTCGTCGGGGACGGTCTACGACCCGGAAGGCTTCACGCCGGAAAAGTTGGCTTGGCTGAAGGACCTGAAGGAAGTCCGCCGAGGGCGGATCGGCGAATATGCCGAGCACTTTGGCCTCGAGTTTCGCCGAGACGCCCCGCCTTGGGAAATCGCCGCCGATCTGGCCTTTCCCTGCGCCACCCAGAACGAACTGGAGGGCAAGCACGCTCAGAGGCTCCTCGGAAGGGGTCTCCAAGGGCTTTCGGAAGGGGCCAACATGCCTTGCACACCGGAGGCCATGAAGAGTTTCGTCGAGGCGGGGGTGGCTTTTGGCCCGGCGAAGGCGGCGAATGCGGGCGGGGTGGCGGTCTCGGGCTTGGAGCAAAGCCAGAACTCCCTCAGAATTAGTTGGTCGCGAGCCGAGGTGGATGTGAAACTCCAGACGATCATGAAGGAGATCCACGCCAAGTGTGCTCGCTACGGTCGGGGAGCGGACGGCAAGATCAACTATGTGAGGGGCGCCAACATCGGCGGCTTCGTCAAGGTGGCCGATGCCATGCTGGACTTCGGTGTGATCTGAGGTCGACCTCCCCCATGCTCTCTTAGATCGGAGGGAGGAAAGGAGCCCGCAGGGCGCGGGGAGCGCAAGGCCGGTCAGTTTGGTAGCAGGGAGGCCTTCGCGGGCAATCGATTCCTCAATTTCGAGATACCGTTTGAGAAAGCGCCCTTCGTAACGATGGTAACTCTTCGCTAATGGCTAACTTCACTCGCGGTTTTCAGGTTCTGCTGATTCTGGCTTCTCTGGTTGTTCTCTTGACCGGGTTGAAGCTGGCGACCGACCTCTTAACGCAGTTCATGCTGGCCTTCTTCTTGGCCGTCTTGGGCTATCCGGTGGTGAGTTTTTTGCGTAATCGACGTTTTCCCAAGTGGTTAGCTGTCCTTTTGACGGTCGTGATGATGCTGTCAGTGCTGGTGGGATTGGTTTTTGTGGGAAGTGGTTTGGCGACCGATTTCCAGGACAAAATCGACGACTATGCCCTGCGCTTGCAGGTCACCGTTTCCAATCAAATCGATGGCATGACCCGTTGGGTGCAGGGAGTCTTTGGAGAAGAGCCTGCGGCGGCTTTTCGGCGAGGGGCGGCCGCTTTCGTGAATGAACGGGTCATCCAGCAGTGGGTGGGCTCGCTCGATTTCGTGTCGGTCTTCAACCGGATCGCAAGCGTCCTGAAAACGACCTTCTTTGTCATCTTGCTGGTGGTTTTCATGTTGGCGGAGGGGGGAGGATTTGGTCGGAAAATGGCCAAGATCCGTCGCCTGCGCGGTCCCAACTTTTCCAAGGTGATGGCGGCGGCCAGCGACATTCAGAAATATCTCGGAATCAAAACCATCGTGAGTGCCATTACCGGGGTTTTGGCCGGATTGCTATGCTACGGAGCCAACCTCGATTTTCCGCTTCTGTGGGCCATGGTGGCCTTTGGCCTCAATTACATTCCTGCGATTGGTTCCGTCATCGCGTCTCTCCCGCCGATTTTCATCGCACTCGTTTTGTTCGGCTTGCCCCAGGCGATCGTCGTTCTGGTGGGATACCTCATCATCAACATCACCCTCGGAAATTTCGTGGAGCCCATGCTGTTGGGTCGCCGTTTTGGAATTTCCACCTTGGTCGTGATCGTTTCGGTGATTTTCTGGGGTTGGATCTGGGGCTGGGTGGGAATGTTTCTGGCGGTCCCGCTCACCATGTTGCTGAAAGTGCTTCTGGACGACTCCGATGAGTTTGCCTGGCTCGGGGTCTTGATTGGCAAAGAGCCTCCGCGGGCGGCCGCCATTCTCTTAGGAGAAGCGCCAGCGGTCGGGAGTGGTGAAGAGGAGCGCGTTTCCGGCTAAGTGCAGCCCTGGTGCGGGACGCTTCTTCAGGCCGCAGCATGCCGTTTTCTGCGGGAGGGCTGGATTGGTTTGCGTCCAGCTAGAGAATCTGCCCGACACGATATTCGGCTGCCCCGGGGGTGCGGGCAGCCGCTTCTCTCGCGCGAGCGATGAAGTGCTCGGCTTGCGGGAGAGCGTTTCCGAGGGTGCTGCGTCCATTGGCCTCGATCCCGAGGAGAGCGTTGCGATCGAGCGGCAGCCTTTCGTCCGAAGCCAATCGATCGAAAAAGTCATTTCTGGCCACGCGGCCCTCGCGAAGATCGCGCACCGTTTGAAGGGCATGCTCCTTGATGACTTGATGAGCTTCTTCCCGACCGGCCCCTGCCTTGACGGCTTCCATGAGCACGGTCGTCGTGAGAAGGAAGGGCAGATAGCGGTCGACTTCAGATTCCACCACGGCGGGGTAGGCTTCCATCTGGCCGAGAATGGTGAGGAAGGTCTCGAGCAGCCCGTCATAGGCAAAAAAGGCATCCGGTAAAACGATTCTTCGCACGACGGAGCAAGACACATCTCCCTCGTTCCATTGATCGCCTGCCAGCCCGCTGGCCATGGTCAGGTGTCCCTTGAGAATGGTATGGAAGCCATTGACCCGCTCGCAGGAGCGGCTGTTCATCTTATGCGGCATGGCAGAGGAGCCCACCTGGCCAGGGAGAAAGCCCTCGCTTGCCAATTCGTGCCCGGCCATCAATCGCAGAGTTTTCGCGAGTGAGGAAGGCCCGGAGGCTAGTTGACAGAGCAAGCTGACTGTTTCCAAATCGAGGCTGCGTGGATAAACCTGCCCGACGTTGGTGAAGGCCGAGGCCATTCCGAGATGCTCCACGATGCGGCTCTCCAGCTCAGCCACTCTCTTGGAATCTCCTTCGAAGAGCGTCAATTGGTCAAGCTGCGTTCCGACTGCTCCCTTGAGGCCACGGGCGGCATAGGTTTCCACGAACCGCTCGAGGGAGGCAAAGCCAGCCAAAAGTTCCTCTCCGAACATGGCGATTCGCTTGCCAAAGGTCGTCAACTGGGCCGCCACATTGTGAGTCCGTCCCGTGAGAGGGAGGGACTTGTACTCGTCCGCACGCTTCGCCAGAAGCAGCAGGCTGGAAGCCGTTTTCGTGCGAACCAACTCAAGAGAGCGGAAGACTTGTAGTTGTTCGACATTTTCGGTGAGATCGCGGCTCGTCATGCCCTTGTGGACTTGCTGATGGCCGGCCAGGGCACAAAACTCATCAATGCGCGCTTTGACATCATGACGCGTGAGCCGTTCTCGATCTGCGATGGAAGCCAAGTTCACCTGCGCCTTGACCGACTCGTAGGCTTCGATGGCCTCTTCCGGTAGGTCCAGCCCAAGCGCCTGCTGTCCTCGCATGACCGCGATCCAATACTCTCGCTCCAGAATGACCCGTCCCTCTGCAGACCAGATATCCCGCATGGCAGGGGAGGCATAGCGCTCGGCAAGGACGTTGGGAATCATGAGAGTGCCTGTGTAGCGGTGACGGGGGAAAGGCGCAAGTTGATGTCACCGGTCTCGGAGAGCGGCCAGAACCAGAAGAAGGTGAGAAGCACCTGTGGATGTCTTCTCAGGGGCAGAGAAAAGGAACATCGACCTCCACCAAGGCCTTGCGAGATGGAAGGTAGGATCGATTCGGGAAAGAAACTCCACTTATACCAAGCTCCAGAATTCACTGGAAGAATGGAGGGAAGGTGTTGTGGGGAAGAGGCGCTGAAGCGCGGGGAAGGGAGAGCCGGAGTCTTTCGAGCCAGCCCAGCGTTGCTCCTCGGTTACGGTGCCTGCACCGCGCCCTCGTGGCGCCTTGGTCTGGCCCGAAATCCACTCGGCCAT
>JBCCJK010000005.1 GCA_039027815.1 Verrucomicrobiota bacterium | reverse complement strand
TGGGGACAACGTCCAGCTGCAAGACGTTCTCGACGAGTCCATCGAGCGGGCCCGTGCTATCATTGAAGAAAAAAATCCCGACCTCCCGGCTGACGAAAAAGAAGAGATTGCCCGGACGGTCGGTTTGGGCGCCATCAAATACGCCGAACTCTCCCAACATCGCCTGACCGACTACGTCTTTAGCTGGGACAAGATGCTCTCTCTCCAAGGCAACACGGCCCCTTACCTCATGTATAGTTACGTCCGGATCCAATCGATCTTCCGCAAAGCGGGCCAAGTGGCTTTCCGAGGCGTGAATCCGGAACTCTCTTCGCCGGAAGAGCGCGCCCTCGCCCTCAAACTGACCCAATTCGGCGAATCCCTTCCCGGCACCCTCGCCGACCACCGACCCAACTTGCTGGCCAACTACCTCTTCGAGTTGGCCACCACCTTCCATAGCTTCTTCGAAGCCTGCCCGGTCTTGAAATCCGAAGGGCGGATCCAGCACACGCGCCTCATGCTGTGCGAAGTCACCGCCCACGTCCTGAAAACCGGTCTTTCCCTCTTGGGCATCAAAGTGCCCTCACGAATGTAAAATCAAGTCTCCCAACCCGCTCCCAGATCCAGGAGTCGAACGGCCCCGCAGCGGAAACCCGTAACCCAAAATCCTTGACCCTTTCGCCCGGATCGATCACAGATTCGGCCCACGCCGTTCTCCTCCCTCTCGCGAGCCGCTCTGGGACTTCCGACTCTGCTCGCGCTAACGGGATGCTTGCAAGAGTATCTTGGAAATACCGAAGAGGAAAAGGATTCCGCCAAGCTGGAGCGCTTGCAAAAAGTGCTCGCCAAGGCCCGCCAGGAAACTGGCAAACTGGAAGACGCCATTCTTCTTTCCCAGGCACAAATCGAAGCCAAGTCCGATTCTCTCCAATCGCTCGAAGAGCAGTTGCTTAAGCTACGCACGAGTGAGTTCGAGCTCTCCGAAGTTCAGGAAGAACTGCAAGCCTACCAAAAGCGCTTCCGCGTGGCCTTTATCAACGAGGTGCGGGGAAGAGTTTTTGAGGAGTTTCCCCTCCGCTCTGGTCGCACCTTGGAACAGGCCGAGGCCAAGCGTTCCTATCCTGACGGGATTCTCTTCCAGCACTCCCAAGGGATCGAAAAGGTTTCCTTTCAGGAGCTGAGTCCGATCTGGCATGAAGCCTTCAAATTCAGTCAAGACAAAGCGCTCGACTACCTCGAAGCGTCCCGGAAGAACCAGCAAGCGGCCGAGGCTGAAGCGATGAAATTTCGGGCGGAGCGGGACAAGCAGCTCCAGGAGGACTTCCGCAAAACCCAGGCCGAAATGGACGCTCTCAATCGCAAGCGGGCCCTTGCGAAAATCGAAGCCCTCCGAGTGCGCGTTCGCCAGCTACGGAGGGAAGCCAACCAGGCGGAATACGATCACTGGTGGGCCCGCTATCGCGGTCGGTCTTCCTCCTGGAACGGAATCGCCCAGCAGAAACACCGAGAGGCAGATCAGATTGAAATGGAAATCCAGCGTCTCCGCAGCCAACTCTGAAGAGGGTTCTCGCGATAATGAAATTTTGGTTCCTGCTCCTCTCGTTGCCTCTGCTGCTGCTCTCCTGCTCGAGTGAGGAAGAGGTCTACCTGAATGCCGATGGCGTCCCTCTAGCGGTGGCCGATCTCGTGGAGCAAATCCGACAGGCCGAGCGAGCCCAAGTCAGCGCCAAAGAACAACTCAAGCGCATGGAAGTGCGATCCAAGATCCTGGACCAAGCCATTGTCGAGCTCGAAGACCAAATTGCTGAAATCGCTGGGGCCGAGCTAGAAGTCAAATCCCTCCGGGCAGAGCTCGAAAGCTACCAGACCCGCTTCCCCCTTCCTGAATAGCTCGGCACCTGCCCGTCGCGGCGATCCCTCGATCTCGACGACCTTTTCGGGCTGATTTTTATCATAAATGATAAAAATATAGTTTTTTGCTCTTAATTATGGGATTTTTCTTGTGTTTCTCTAAAATTTTGATAATTGGAGCCGGTGATGAAATTCATCTCGGCTCTCACAAGCGTCCTACTGGCAGTCAGTCCATCGGCGCTGGCTGACTCTTTTTCCTACAGTCTCTCGCTCGCCCCCGAGGCCACGGAGGGCTCTGGTTTTGGAAATTCTCTCCTCTACTCGCAGGGCGGACTCGATCTGACGGTCTCTGCCTTCTCCGACGTTCGCTACGAAGGGACTCTCAGCGCCGCCCAAGTCCTCCGCTACCAAACCGGCTTGGGCGTGTCGAACCCGGGGGAAGGAGTCAATTCCGGGAGTCCCCAACACCAGCTCGATAATGAATACTCTTGGGACTTCATGCTCTTTGAGTTCTCCGGGCCGGTCGATCTTCAATCCCTCCGTGTCGATCCCTTTGGCGAGTTTGATCGGGACGTCATTTACTTTGCCGGCTACTTCAATCGCCCCCTCGACCTCCTCGGCGTGGAGACCACTGAGCTGGAGACTCTCTTCCCCGTCTACGGCGAATCGTTCAATCGCCCCAGCTCGGAGGCCCTCACCGTGAATCTGAAGGCGGACGGAGTGAACACTCTCTTGATCGCCGGTCCGCGCCAAAGCGGCAAGCCGGATTACTACAAAGTGCAGGGAATCAAAGGAGAGATTAGCCCCATTCCCGAGCCGACCCACGCGACCCTTCTCTTGCTGGGCGGGGCCCTTTTGGCTCTCCGCCGAAAACGCGCCTGCTAGGCGATCCGTCACCGACCAAGCTGCGGATGGCGGAGTCCGGGGGGGGACCTCAGCGCAAGAAGGGGTTGGTGCGGCGCTCCTCTCCTAGAAGCGTCGTCTCACCATGACCTGGGAAAAGCGTGGCTTCGTCTCCCATCGGGAGCATCTTTTCCCGAATACCATGCTGCAGCAGCGGAAGCGATCCTCCGGGGAAATCCGTCCGCCCGATGCCTCCGGCGAAGAGGGTATCGCCTCCGAAAATGTGCCCGGCCGAGGCATCGTGATACACCAGAGAATCCGGCGAGTGCCCCGGAATGTGGGCCAGGCCGAAAGAACAGCCCGCCATTTCCAACTGTTCCTCTCCCGCCAGGACGGTCGAGACCTCATAGGGAGACACCGAAACGTCCAGCCCTGGTATCGAGGCCAGCAAGGTCTCGAGCGTCAAGTGTTTCCCGTAGGCGCTATGGGCCAGGATGGGGCAATCCCATTGGTCCGCCACCTTCCGGGCATCCCAAACATGATCAAAGTGCTGGTGCGTCAGCAAAAGGACCGAGACTCCTCTTCCAGCCGCCACCAGCCAGTCGACCACGCCCTCGGGAGCATCCACCAAAACCGTTCCCTCCGGGGCCTCCCACCAGAAGGCATTCGTGGCGGCCACGCCACCTGTGTAGATCTCGATGGGGGGCGCTCCAGTGTTCACGCCCCATTCTACGCCAGCCTGCCCAAAAGTGAAATACCCGTGGACAGTCGAAAAAACGTAAGAAACGGTAAACCCCACACCAGAAAGCAGCCTCCGCATCGCTTCGCTTGTTACCCATTCTTTGAGACGTCCCATGTTCCGCCGACTCGCTCCTGCTGCCGCCTTTCTCAGTCACTTGGTTTTCTCGCCAGCGGCCTCCTCGCAAGAGACAGTCGATTTCAATGCGGTGGCCAAGGCCGTCTCCTCCGTCATGGAAAACCAGCACTTCAGCAAGGCCAAGCTGAACGCCGCCCTCTCACAGGAATTTCTCAATCACTACCTCAATCTGCTCGATAGCCAGCGACTCTACTTCACCCAGGCCGACATCCAAGAAATCACCATCCGCTTCGGGGAATCCCTTCATCGTCGCCTCCGCAACGGCTCCAGCTTGCCGGCGGCCGAGGAAATCTGGACACGCTACGAAACCCGGGTCGCGGAGAGGACTTCCTTCATCACCCAGTTGGCGGAAGAAGAAGAATTTCTCTTCCAAGAGGATCGCACCATCCGCATCAATCGCGAAACCGCTCCCTGGCCCAAGGACCAAGCCGACGCCGAGAGGCTCTGGCGAGACGTCATCGGGGAAGAACTTCTCCGAGAAATCCTCTCCAAACAAAACGCGGCTTCCCGGGCCGAGGAGGCCGAGACCTTCGATGCCGCGGCCGTCGAAGACGAGGCCCGAAAAAATATCGTGAAGCGCTACCAACGCATCCTGGAAAACATCCAAGAGACGGATCGCGAAGAAATGATGAACTACTTCCTCTCCTCCTTGGCCCAGACCTTTGATCCCCATTCCGATTACTTCAGCCACAGCGAGACCGTCCGTTTCAGCGACAATATGAACAACTCGCTCATCGGCATTGGCGCCCTTCTCCAGGAGCACGAAGACGGAAGCACCCAGATCAAGGGGATCGTCATCAAGGGACCGGCTGACCGACAAGGCGAATTGCAGATCGATGACCGCATCACCGGAGTCGATCCGACGAACAACGGCAACATGATCGACACCGTCCACATGAAATTGGACAAGGTCGTCGACCTCATCCGCGGGAAAAAAGGCAGCAAGGTTCGCCTTCGCATCATTCCCGCAGAAGACGCGAGCTTGGTCAAAGAAATCGTGATTGCCCGCGAAGAAGTGGAACTCAAGGACCGGCTCGCCTCGGCCGAGCTCTTTGAATACACCCCTGTCACCGAAACCCAGCCCTCCCGCATCGGTTGGATCAATATCCCCTCTTTCTATGCCAATATGGACGGGGATCGCGATGAAGGAATCTCGCGCGACGTCCGCTCCCTCCTCGACCGCCTGGTAGCGGAGAAAGTGGATGGAGTGGTCCTCGATCTCCGGGGCAATGGAGGGGGCGCTCTCGATGAAGCGGTCAAACTGACGGGGCTTTTCATCCCGCGCGGCCCCGTCGTGCAAAGCCTTGACTCTTTCGGAAATCGCGAACCCTACGTCTCCTACACCCGCTACCCGCTCTATGATGGGCCGCTCGTGGTTCTGGTCGATAAGACGAGTGCCTCAGCCAGTGAAATTCTCGCGGCCGCCCTTCAGGACTATGGTCGAGCCGTCATCGTGGGATCGGCCTCGACCTTTGGGAAAGGCACCATCCAAAAAGTCCGCCCCGTCAGCACGGAAATGCCCATGTTGCCCTTTTTCAGTGACCGCTCCAAAGCCGGCGCGCTCAAACTCACCGAAGGGAAGTTTTACCGCATCGCAGGCGGCTCCACCCAGCTGAAGGGCGTCATCCCGGACATCGTCGTGCCCAATCTCTTGGATGCCTTGGAGATTGGTGAAGACGCGCTCGACGGAGCGCTCCCCCACACCGACACTCGCCCCCTGCCTTACGAGACCTGGCCAGACTCCCTCTTCCTGGAGGAACTGGAAATCCGCCACCAAGACCGGATCGAGGACAAGCAAGAATTCGCCTACATCAAAGAAGACGTGAACCGCATCCGCCAGCAGCGCGAACGCAACCAGCTCTCTCTCAACCTTGAAAAACGTCTCGCGGAGGCCGAAGAAAACGAGGCCCGCAAAAAGGAGCGAAATGAGGAACGTCGCCTCCGCTTCGAATTGCAACGCCAACAGGATCGCGAGCAATTCAGCATCTACCACCTCACGCTCGACGACATCAAGGCCAAGGCCCAGCTCGAGAAGATCGGGCGGCTCTCGGACGACGCCGATGACCACATGCGCCGCGCCGACGAGGAAGAAGAAGAGACCGTGGCCGACGGCTCCGAGATTCTCTACCCCAGCGGGATCGATCCTCTGCAACGCGAAACCATCCAGATCATGAGCGACCTCATCAAGCTGCAGCGCCAGGAACGCCTGGCCCAAGTCGAGCGCCGCTGAGATCGCTCTCTCCCACCCCACGCGAAAGAGGCGGGCCGCGCGGCACCGCCTTTTTCATGCCCTCCCCATGCCGTCCGGACTGCACATCCCCCTGGTTCTTCCGGATCTCTGGCAGCAGGAGGCCGTGCAAGCCCTTCGCGCCGGGGAGGACGTCATCGTGAACGCGCCCACCGGGGCCGGCAAAACCTGGGTCTTTGAACTCTATTGCAAGCAAGCGGCCCTCAAGGGCCAAGCCGTCTACACCGTGCCCACCCGGGCCCTGGCCAACGACAAATACGCCGAGTGGTCCAAGGCTGGCTGGAAAGTGGGGCTCGCCACCGGGGATCGGGCCGAAAACTTGCAGGCGCCCGTGCTGGTGGCCACGCTGGAAACCCAGCGTGAGCGCTTTCTTCGACGCCAAGGCCCCGCCCTCCTCGTGATCGATGAATACCAAATGATCGGCGACCAGCGGCGAGGCCTGAACTACGAAATCGTGCTCGCGCTCGCCAGCCAAGCCACCCAACTCTTGCTCCTCTCAGGCAGCGTGGCCAATCCTGAGGACGTCTCCCGTTGGTTGCAGCGCTTGGGTCGAAGCGTTCGCGTCGTCTCGGTGACGAAGCGCCCTGTCCCCCTGGATGACCTTCCCGCCCAAGCCATCGAAGCCAAGCCACCCCAGGCCCTTTCCGGATTCCTCCCTCGCATGATGGTGGCCGCGCTCATGGCGGATCTCGGCCCCATCTTGCTATTCTGTCCCCGTCGCCACGAAGCTGAAAAAATCGCCCGCCAGCTCGCCAGCCATCTCCCGGACGACCAACCCTTGGCCCTCACTCCCGAGCAAGAGCGCGCCTGTGGCAAGGAGCTCCGCAAACTCCTGAAGCGCCGAGTCGCTTGGCATCACAGCGGGCTCAGCTACGCCGTGCGGGCCGGCATCGTCGAACCCCTGGCCCGAGCAGGCCACCTCCGGATCATCGTGGCCACGACCGGCCTGGCGGCCGGGATCAACTTCTCCGTCCGCTCGGTCTACCTGACCGGGCGGCGCTATCGCGATGGCCCCTTCGAGCAGGAACTTCGCCCCGATGAGCTGCTGCAAATGTTCGGGCGAGCCGGTCGTCGTGGGCTCGATGAGCAGGGCTACGTCCTCTCCTCGGATCGCTCCCCTCGCCTCTCTGATGCCCAGCCGCTCCACCTGACCCGCTCCCGCCAGATCGACTGGCCCACCCTGCTGCGCGTCATGAAAGCCGCCGCCGACCTCTCCCAACCCCCTTTTGAGGCGGCCACCACCCTGTGCAGCCAACTCTTCTCCAAGCAAACCATCCAGCTCGGCCACCTAGCCAGCCAAAGGCCTGCGCCCCCGCCCGAAGAAGACAATCCCTTCGCGACCGAGGCGAAAACCCGCGAATTCCTCAATCGCAGCCAGCGCTGGGAACGCTTTGCTCTCCATCACAAACCAGAGAAACGGCCCCTGAAAGAGGTCTGGGTCCGCGAGAAAAAGGCCTGGAAACCGGCCACCCAGAGTCTCGCCTTGGTCTCCGCCGCCCTCCCCGGGCGCACCTCCAAAACGCCGAAGGAACCCAGCTGGTCCTACCTGCGGGAAATCGTGGCCGGGATTGTTCAAGAAACCGGCTTGGCCAAAATCCCGCCCGTGGCGGCCAAACTCCTTGGCAAATCCCGACGTCGCCCTCACTACCTACCGCTAGAAGACCTCTTGGAGGCCTTCCTGGCCCGCTTTCGCCTGCTCCATCCCGAGGCGGTCCTGCAAGACTGGGAGCAGCGGGGGAAGGAACTGGTCGTGCGCTTCAGTGCCGAGGATTGCCTGGTGCCAGCCATTCAGGATGAAAAGGGATTTTGGCTGCATCACCCTCCGGTGCGAGAGATCGCCCACCGCCCCGAAACCGATCTCCAACAGAACGGCGTTTCCTTCGAAGCCGCTCCCCACTCGCCCGTCCGCTCTTGGCGGCGACTCGGCCTGATTGCCAAGGATGGCACCCCCACGCTCCGAGGCGAAATCTTCAGTTTCTTCCAGGGGGGGGAAGGACTCGTGATGGCAGCGGCCCTCGAGCATCCGCACTACCGCATTGAGGACATGGTCTACCACCTAGCCAATCTCCGGGCCGGGCGACGTTTCTCTCTCCGGGGGGGCGGCGAGAGCGAAATGCTGGCCGTCGTCACCCGCGAACTCTACGGCACCCTCTCCCTCCCGGGCTACCTCGAAAATGGCCTCCCGCCTAGCTACGGGAGTGGTGCTGCCGAAAGGCTCTTTTCGCCGGACCCGCTGCTCTCTGCCGAACCCGAGGAAGAGCGCCTCTCAGCGGGCGACCTCGAGCGAGCCCGCTCCGAATGGCTCTCGCTCCTCCGCCATCTGAGCCAGGCCCCCTCCCTGCCTTGCAAACGTTGGTCCTTTTTGCAACACGTGGCTCGGGAGACGCTCGCGGCCGAAGAAGTGCCCGATCGCTCCCTGGAGTCGGTCCGTATCCGCCCCGAACAGCTCGCCCACAAGCCACGCCTCCGCCTGACCCTCGCTTCTCTCAGAAGATAAGAAGACTTTGGTCTTCTCACCCGGCCGGCCGAGCTTCTCGCTTCGCTGGCCTCTCCTCCTACTCCCGGGCTCGGGCATTTCGTGGGGAGGCTGGCTCTTGGAGAGATCCAATCGCCTCTTCCAGCAGCCCGGGCATTGACGGGCTTCTCTCGCCTGTGGCATAATTTAGCGATCAATCGCCCTCCCCATTCCAGCGAGATCACCGACAGCTACCGGTTTTCCCGCATTGAAAACCTCTTTTTGATCGGCTTGGCCTTGCTGGCTCTGCTGGCTTTCTGGATCTTGGTTCCGCGAGGGATCCCCCTGGAGCTGCCCTTGGTGGCCTCCTGCTTGGACATCTTCATCGCCATCTCCAGCTACCTCATCTTCTTGATGATGATGATGGTTCACGGCAGCAAGGCCGATGCTCGCAAGACGCTTTCGGCTTCCTCCCTCTTTGTCGTGGGTGCCTTCAGTGCCTTCCACGCCTTTTTCGCCGACCAAGAAGACACCCAAGCCATCATCTCGTTGGGCGATTTGGTGGGAGGCCTCGTCTTTGGGTTGATCCTCCTTCCTGAAGCCCTGCGGAAGACTTTTGCCTCCCGCTGGACGCCGCTTCTCTTCTTCAGCGCTGCGCTCCTCGGCGGCAGCTCGCTGGCCTTCTTGATCGACTCCCCCTTCGTCCGGACAGTCGTCGATTTCCCATGGTTTTTCCACCTCCCGGCTTTCCTTGGCTACGGCTTGGGCGGCCTTCGTTTGCTGGCGAAACATTCCACCGGACGGGACGCACGCATGCTGGGCTGGATGGGCCTGATCCTGGCCCTCTCCGCTCTCCTAAGTCCCATTCCTGAAATGTGGACCCGTCTTTGGTGGTTTGCCGCGTTCGCGAAAGCCTCCGCCTTTCTCTTGGCTCTCATCCTTTTCCTTCAATCCATCCACCTCGTCCTGCTCAAGCTCTGGAAATCCAATGAAGAGATCCAGACCCTCAATGACAAACTGCAAGCCAGCGTCCTCGAACTGAACGCCACCAACAAAGAACTCAAATCGTTCACCTACGCCGCTTCCCACGATCTTCAGGAGCCTCTGCGCACCATTTCCAATTACCTCGGCATCATCGAAGAAGACTACGCCAAGCATTTCGATCCCGAGGGCCGGGAATACCTCGGCTTCACCATCAGCGCTTCCAAGCGACTCAAGAACCTCATCGAAGAATTGCTCGTCTTCTCCCGCATCCAACGCTCCGCCGCTCCCCTCCTTCCGACCTCGCTCTCCATGATGGCCGACGTCGCCCTCAGCCACTTGGCGCTCGCCGCGGAGGAAGAAAACGCCGACATCACCAAAGAAGAGCTGCCCACCATTTTTGGCGATGAAACCCAACTCATCTATCTCTTCCAAAACCTCCTCAGCAACTCCATCCGCTATCGCCATCCGGAACGCAGTCCCCAAATTCGCATTCGAAGCACCTCGCCGCCCGAGGGCGGGTGGACCCTTGAATTCGAGGACAAGGGCATGGGCATCCCCGCTGAACATCACGAAGAGATTTTCCAGCCCTTCCATCGCCTGCACGCCGCCAGCCAAATCCCCGGCAGCGGCCTCGGCCTGGCCATTTGCCGACGCGTCATGACCTACCACCAGGGCTCCATCCACGTGCTCCGATCGGAACCAGGCCGCGGGACCACCATCGCGCTCCACTTCCCCGCGAAAATCCAGGAAACATCCGATCTGGAAAACGGCACGCAATCCGCGTAGGGATCGCGCATGGTCTCCTCCAGCACCCGCATCGTCGATCCCAGCAAGCTCCAGGAAGACTTCCACTTTCTTCTCGACTGCTTTCTCGAAGTGCTGCGTGAATCCGGGGATGCCCCGCTCGCGGACCAATTGGATCGCACCTTGGGCCGGGGCGAAGGCGGGGGGGAATCCGTCTCGACGGAGCGCCTGGTGCAGGCCCACTCCATCGCCTTCCAGCTCCTCAGCATGGTGGAGGAAAACGCCTCCATGCAGTTTCGCCGCCGCATCGAGGTCGATCGCGGCCTGACCGACGCGCCCGCCCTCTGGGGCCACACCTTCCAGCGGCTCAAAAACAAAGGACTGACCGACGAGCAAATCGCCCAAGTCCTCCCCGAGGTCCGAGTCGAGCTGGTCCTGACCGCTCATCCCACAGAGGCCAAACGGGCCTCCGTTCTCGATCACCACCGCAATCTCTATCTCCTCCTCGTCAAGCGGGAGAACAAAATGTGGACGCCCGATGAGCAAGCCGCCATCCGGGAAGAAGTCAAAACCCAGCTCTCCATCCTCTGGCGGACGGGCGAGGTCTATCTCGTAAAGCCAGATCTCGCCTCCGAGCGCAGCAATGTCCTCCGCTACCTCCGACACGTCTTTCCCACCGTTCTGACCCAGCTCGACATCCGCATGCGCCAGGCCTGGCAAAGCGTGGGAGGCGATCCCGAGACGCTCCGCAATCCCGGCTGCCTCCCACAGCTTCGCTTCGGCACCTGGGTCGGAGGAGACCGGGATGGGCACCCCCTGGTGACGGCCCAGGTCACCCGCAAAACCCTCCGGGATCTCCGCCTGAATGCCCTCCTCCTGCTTCATGGGCAGCTGGGCGACCTCGCCCGGCGCTTGAGCCTCTCCGGCGATCTCCAGCCTCCTCCCAAGCGCCTTCTGGCTCGCATTGAAGAACTCAAGCAGGAAATCGGGAAAGCCGGGACCGCCGCCTTCGAGCGCAATTTGGGCGAGCCCTGGCGGCAACTCCTCAGCCTCATGGTGACGCGCCTCCCGCTCCAGCCCCACCGGACCCGCCCGGACGAACTCTTTCACGACGCGCAGCACTACACCTTTGCCTCCGAAGCCGCCGCCGATCTCGAATTGCTCTACCAATCCTTGGTGGAAGTGGGCATCCCGCGGATTGCCGACGAAACCGTCCGCCCCATTCTCCGCAGCCTGCAAACCTTTGGCTTCCACTTAGCCGTTCTCGACATCCGCCAAAACAGCGCCTTTCACGACCAAGCGGTCCAGCAACTCTTGGAAGCCGCCGGGGAAGAAGACTGCGACTTCCCGAATTGGTCGGAAGAGAAGCGCCTCGCCTTCCTCAATCGAGAACTCGGCAAAGCCCGCCCCTTCACCCGTCCCGGTATGAGCCTGGGTCCCCAGGCCAGCGCGGTCATCGACTGCTACCGCGTCCTCGTGGACACCCTCAAAAGCGAAGGCCCGGCCGGCTTGGGATCGCTCATCATCAGCATGACGCGCTGCACCTCAGACCTCCTGGCCGTCTACCTCTTGGCCCGCGAAGTCGGCCTCCTGGAAATGTCAGAACAAGGTCCGCGCTGCCTTCTCCCCGTGGTCCCGCTCTTTGAAACCATTGAAGACCTCCAATCGGCCCCTGGCATCTTGGAACCCTTCCTGGCCCATCCCGTCACCAAAAACACCCTGGACCGCCAACGCTGGCCCAGGCCTGAGAGCGATCCCGTGCAGCAGGTCATGGTCGGCTACAGTGATAGCAACAAGGACGGCGGGATCTTCGCCAGCCTCTGGAACCTCTATCGCTCCCAATTCCGCTTGGCCGAACTCGGTCGTGAGCACGGGGTGCGCATTCGCTTCTTCCACGGCCGCGGCGGCACCATCAGCCGAGGCGCTGGCCCGACTCACCGCTTCATCGAAGCCCTTCCCTGGAACGCGGTCCAAGGCGATCTCCGGATGACGGAGCAAGGGGAAACCATCGCCCAAAAATACGCCAACCAAGGCACCGCCGCCTACAACCTCGAACTCCTCACGGCCGGGGCCAGCCGGGCCACCCTCTTCGAGAAACACCTGGCCGAGCCCACCCACCCCCTCGATGAAACCATGGACTGGTTGGCTGAACGAAGTCGCACCGCCTACAGCAGCCTGCTCCACCAGGAAGGCTTCGTCCCCTACTTTCGCCAAGCCACCCCCATCGACGTCATTGAAAACAGCCGCATCGGCTCGCGCCCCAGCCGCCGGACCGGGCAAGCCTCCCTCGCCGATCTCCGAGCCATCCCCTGGGTCTTCAGCTGGGGGCAGGCCCGCGTCATCCTCTCCGGATGGTATGGCATCGGCACCAGCTTGGCTGCCCTCCAGCAAGACCAGCCCAAAGCCTTCGCCAGGATTCGTGAGGAAAGCGATTGGGCTCCGCTGCGTTACATCCTCAGCAACACCACCGCGGCCATTCTCATGACGGATCGGGTCATCATGCAGGCCTACGCGGAACTGGTGGAGGAGAGCGGGCTGCGGGAGCGGTTCCTAACCCTCATTGAATCCGAACACGACCTCACCGTGAGGATGCTGGAGGCCGTCTACGGCTGCAGCATTCAAGAACGACGCCCCAACATCCACGCCCTCATGCAAGCTCGCCGAGTCGGTCTCCATCGCTTGCACCACGAGCAGATCGCGCTCCTGCGCGACTGGCGCGGCTGCCGCCCAGAGGAGGAAAAGGCCGCTGCCGAAGCCCTCTTGCCAAAGCTGCTCTTAACCGTGAACGCCATCGCCAGCGGCATGGGCACGACCGGTTGACCCACCACCCCTCCCTAACCCTCGACCAGAAAAAAGGGAATAGACTTCTCGAAGGAGCCTTCCCCTTGAAGCCACCCTACTCGATCCTGCTATGAAAATCCTTGCCTCTTCCCTCCTTCTTCTCACCAGCCCCTCTTTGCTGGCCGATGAAATCGCCCCCCTCGTGGAAACCAGTCAAAAAGCCCACGGCCTGGAAGCTTGGTGGGGCAAGGAAGTCGTCTCTTGCGAAGTCTCGATCGTCTTCGGCGGGCAGCCGATGGTCGATGCCACCTTCACCTTCCAAGCCCATGGCCCCCAGGCCAAAATGGAGACCCGCGATGGCCTCACCATCCTCTTCGATGGAGAAACCGCTTGGACCACCGGGGAAGCCCATCCCATGGACCGCTTCCACGTTCTGACCTGGCCTTGGTTCGTCATGGCCCCCTACAAAATGGTGGGAGACGGCATCACCTTGAGCGACTACGCCGAGAAAAAAGTCGGCCAGACCACTTACCAGACCTTCCTCCAAACCTTTGCCTCAGACATGGGCGACGCGCCGGAAGACTGGTATCGTCTCTTCATCGAACCGGAGACCCAACAGCTCGATTGGATGAGCTACATCGTGACCTATGGGAAGTCCGCCGAGGAAGCCAACCAAAAGCCCTCCGTCATTCACTATGAAGACTACGCCAGCATCGAAGGCGTGCAGATTGCCCAAACCTACACCTTCTACCTTTGGGACAAAGAAAAGAGCGCTCCTCTCGGCGATCCCAAAGGCACCGGCCAAGTCAAGGAGGTGCGGTTTCTAAGCGCCGCTGAAGTGGACTTCACCATACCAGAAGGCGCTCAGGAGATCCCACTTCCCTAAGCTCCCTTTCGCGAATCACCGGTGAGGCCACCTTCTCCAGCCAGCCCATTCTTCCCCCTTCCTCCCTCGTGAATCCGCTCGCCCGCTACACCCATTGGCTGCACTCACAATGGCCTTCGGGCAAAACAGAAAAAGCCCCAGCCATCAAAGAAAACGGCACCTGTAATGTGCCCGGCGTCCGGATTGTGGGCGACCTGACCGGCGTGCCCCTTCTGAAATTCTCAGCCGACACGGGGGCCAAAGCAGTCGATGGCATCTTGGCCGAACCGGACTTCCAGAAAGGCGGCGGCGGCCAGGGCGTCATCGATCTCGCCATCATCGGAGCCGGGGTCTCCGGGATCTCGGCTGCCATCGAAGCCAAAAAGGCCGGCTTGCGCTACCAGCTTCTGGAAGCGGCCGAAGCCTTCTCCACTATCAAGAACTTCCCTCGGAAAAAGCCCATCTTCACCTACCCCACCGGCATGGTCCCGGCGGGCGAAATGCGCTTTCGCTCCGAAGTGAAAGAAGCCCTCATCGAAGAACTGGAAACCCAGCGGGCAGAACACGGCATCGAAACCACCCCGGCCGCCATCCTGAAAGTCACTCGCTCTGGCGGGCTGCTCCACCTGGAGCGCAAGGGCGAAGCGCCGCTCCGCGCGCAGCGGGTCATCATCGCGATCGGTCGCACGGGCAACTTCCGCAAGCTGAACGTCCCGGGGGAAAACCTCGACAAAGTCTCCAACCGTCTCATCGATGCCTCGAAGTTCGGGGGCAAAAAGATCCTCGTAGTCGGCGGGGGCGACTCCGCCCTCGAAGCCGCCATCTCGCTGGCCGAAGAAGGGGCCACCGTGGATGTCTCTTACCGCAAGGCGGACTTCGCCCGAGCCAAACCGGACAACGTCGAGAAGCTGCAAGCCATGGCCGACCAAGGCCAAGTCACCCTCCATCTCCCCACCAACGTCCAAGACATCTCTGCCACCCAAGTCACCCTCTGCGGCCCGGATGGCTGCGACACCGTCTTGGAGAACGACTACGTCTTCACCCTCATCGGGCGAGAAGCGCCGCTCGATTTCTTCCGCAAATCGGGCATCCACATCACGGGCGACCGCACGCCGCAGTTCTGGATCAGCATCACCTTCGCCTTCCTCTTCAGCTTCTGGATCTACCACTGGAAGAAAGGCGGAAAACTCCCCTTCGATGGACAGCTCCCCTCATGGCTCCTGCCCGACTTTGGAAAGTTCTTTGCCTTTCTAGGCGGACAAAGCTCCCTCTTCGCGGGCGTCGTCCACGCCGCCGTCAAGGACCCAGGTTTCTACTACTCCCTCGCCTACTGCAGCTGCGTCCTCGTCTTCGGGATTCGCCGGATCAAGCGTCGCCAGACCCCCTACGTCAAACTCCAGACCCTCACCCTGACCCTTATCCAGTGGATCCCCCTCTTCCTGCTACCCTACTTCTTCTTCCCCTACCTCGGGGCGCTCGGGGCCTTCACCAATGGAGGCTTTGGCGAATGGTTCGGGATGACCTTTCTCTCCAATGGGCCCGAAACCGAGCCCACCGCCTACTGGCGCTCCTTCGGATTCATCCTGGCGTGGCCCCTCTTCGTCTTCAATCTCTTCACGGACCAGCCCATCTGGGGCTGGCTCATCCTCGGCTTCCTCCAGACCTTCGTCGTCATCCCCTTCCTGGTCTGGCGCTGGGGGAAAGGAGCCTACTGCGGTTGGGTCTGCTCCTGCGGCGCGCTCGCAGAAACCATGGGGGATGCCCATCGCCACAAAATGCCCCACGGCCCCTTTTGGAACAAACTGAACATGGTCGGCCAAACCGCCCTCGCCTTCGCCTTTGTCATCCTCGGGATCCGCATCGCCGGCTGGATCTTCCCCAGCACGGGCTGGAACGAAGCCTTCACCACCCTGCTCTACACTCTCCCGATCGCGAATTACGCCTACCTCGTCGACCTCTGGCTGGCTGGCGTCCTCGGGGTGGCCTTTTACTTTCACTTCTCGGGCCGCGTCTGGTGTCGCTTCGCCTGCCCCCTCGCGGCCCTCATGCACATCTACGCCAAGTTCACCCGTTTCCGAATCTTCGCCGAAAAAGAGAAATGCATCTCCTGCAATGCCTGCACCAGCGTCTGCCATCAGGGGATCGACATCATGAACTTCGCCAACAAGGGCCGCCCCATGGAGGACCCGGAATGCGTTCGTTGTTCGGCCTGCGTGCAAACTTGCCCGACCGGCGTGCTCCAATTTGGTCGCTACACTGACAGCGCCCGCAGCCAAATTCAATTCGACACCCTCCCCGCCTCCCCCGTCCTGATGGCCGAAAAGAAACCGTGATCCCCAGCGCTCGCCTTCGGCCCCTCCGCCTCCTGCTTTATAGATCACTCGAAATCCCTTACGGGCAACTCCTGCACCCAGAAATTGCGGAACTGGACCCGGTCCCCGTGATCCTGGAGCTTGAGAGGACCTGGTCCCTCTGGATGAGGCTTTTTCCGATTCACCTCCCGGAACTGGGTGATTTCAAAAAGCTCCTGCTCCAGGTGAATCCGCTCTCCATTGTGATCGACAGTCATGACCGGAGCCGCTCGCAGCTCTCCCTCCTCATCGTAAACCGCTGAGCGAAAGGTCACCTCATAGGTCTGCCACTCTCCCGGCGGGCGGGAGCGATTGACCTTCGGAGGCGAAACCCGATAAAGCGAGCCACATTCCGTCCACCCCGCCTCAAAGCCATAGGAATCCAAAATCTGCACTTCATAGCCCCCTGGGAAAAACAGCCCCGAATTGTTCCGCTTCTGGCCCCGCCGATCGGGCGAGTAGGGCAGACGGAACTCCAGATGGACCGCGCAATCCCGAAAGCTCTTTCGGGTCAAAAGATCCCCACCCTCAGGATTCTCCTCCCCGCGCGGAAGAACCTCGACCACGCCCCCGGGCAAGACTCTCCAGGTCGGGGCTTGGCCCTCGCCATGCCACCATTTCTCCAGCCCCCCACCCTCACCCAACAAGACCTCCCCCCCAAGCGGTGCCTCCTGGCCTAAGGTCGGGGAGGGGCGCACCACCTTCGCGAGCGAAAAGGGCAGCTCTCTCTCTTGGTCCTCCTCTTTCACCTGCTTGCTCCCTACAAAAGAATCGGCCGTAATCCGGAACTTCCAGCCAGCTTGCTCCACCGAAAGCGCTCCTTCGATCGAGCGGGTCCGGGCCCGCACATAGGGATGCGCCCGTCGTTCAAAGACATTCAAAAGCTGCACCTCATATTGCCCCTCCCCCAAACCCACCACCTGGGCCACCAGACTGGGATTGAGGGCCCACTCGCTCTCACGGGGTGGATCCAAAAAGCCTCCCTCCCAATCGCCTAAGAACGCGGGCACCTCTTCAGCCGCCAGGGACTTGGCCGCCAGCAAGAGAAGCCCCAAGCAAAAACGCCTTTTCATCGACAAAAGAAAACCCGCGCTGGCGGCAAAGAAAAGCCTTTCTTCGAGCCACTCTGCCCCGGGAAGCCATCACGAGCCCGCTTGACCTGGCAGAGGCACTCCCAGCCGAAAACAATTAAGAAATGCGAAGCAAAATACATACCACCTGCAAAATGGTCTGTATCTTGCTTGCCTTTTTTCTGTGTAGGTTCATGCTCGGATCTGTCGTGGCTGGTCCGGAGCTTTCCCAATACCAAGGCGTAGAACTGCAACAGCGGTTGTCGCCGCAGATGCAGCAAAGCCTGCAGATCTTGCAAGCTCCCACCATGGAGCTTCGGCAATTGATCCAGCAGGAGTTAGAGGCCAATCCGGTTTTGGAGGATGAGACCGAAGAGATTTCAGCGGATGCCGAGTTCGAGGAGGAATTCGCTGAACTCTCTCAACTGGATGAGGAATGGCGGGATTACTACCAGCAAATGAGCCCTCCCCGCCCCTCTAAGGATGAGGATGAAAAGCGTCAGTTCCTTTTTGAGACCCTGGTGCGCCCGACCACCCTGCAGGAGCACTTGCTTGAACAGCTTGCTATGAGTGATGCGCCACGTCTCATTCTCGAGCGGGGCAGTTTTCTCATTGGAAACATCGATGACAGCGGCTTCCTCCAGACTTCGATTGAAGACCTCGCCCTGACCCAGGCCATTCCCTACCCCGAATTGGAGCAGGCTCGGGAACTCCTCATCGCCATGGAGCCACCCGGCGTCGGCGCGATCGATCTCCGAGAGTGCCTTCTCATTCAGCTGGAGAGAATGAACCTCGGCGAGAGCTTGGAATACAAGGTGGTGGACAAACACCTCGAGGATCTCTCCAAAAAGCGCTATCCCCAGATCGCGCGAGCCCTCAATGTCACCACGGAGCGGATCAATCGCGCCGCCGAAATCATCGCCGGGCTGGATCCTCGGCCTGGACAGCAGTTTTCCAGTCGCACCAGCACGGTGGTCGTGCCCGACGTCCATGTGGTCAAGGACAGCGACTCCTTCGTGGTCCAGATGGATGACACCTATGTGCCCCGCCTCCGCATCAGCAATCTTTACAAAGACCTCATGACCAATAGCGGAGCCAAGAATGACGTCCGCTCCTACATCCGGGATAAGGTTCGCAATGGAAAATTCCTCATTCGCAGCATCTACCAGAGGCAAGATACCATTCGGAAAATTGCGGAAGAAATCGTCGAACGCCAACAAGACTATTTCCGACTAGGCAAGTCGCACCTCCGTCCCATGACGATGTCCCAGGTGGCGGACGCGGTCGGCGTCCACGAGACCACCGTCAGTCGGGCCATTGCCGGCAAATACATGACTACCCCCAGGGGCGTGGTCGAAATCAAAAGCTTCTTCACACCAGGCTACAAGACTGATACCGGAGAGAACATCTCCAATAGCACGGTCAAGACCTCCATTCAGAAGCTCATCCGGGACGAAGATGCCCACAAACCTATCAGCGACCAGAAGATCGTAGAATTGCTCAAGAGCGAGGGCATTGACATCGCCCGGAGAACGGTCGCCAAATACCGCGACGCCCTCGGCATCCTTCCCTCCTCCATGCGAAAGACCTTCTGATGCGTTTTTTCGGCTTGGTTTGGCTGGCCCTCCTCACTGGAGGTGGCCTGGCTCGGGCCCAGCCCGAGGTCGTGAGGGCTCTCCCGCCCGAGGTCCGCGCGCTTCCACCACAGAACGGCAGCTACCGCTATGTCACGAGGCACTTCCAGCATCACTCCCCCGAAGCGCTTCCAATCCGGCACTTGGAGCACTTGGCCGTCCTGGCCGACTCCATCCCCCTCTTATTGCAAGCCCATCCGCTCCCCCTCTACCAACCCTCTCCCCAGCAACCGGGTCACATTCAATTGTATGCCAATGAAGACGACTTCGTGGAGGCAGGGGGCTTCAAGAACCTAGCGGGGATCTACCTCTCTTTGAAGCAACGAACTCTCCTCCGCGCAGACCTTCTCTTCCCCGCCCACCGAATGCCAGCGAGCGCCCGCCTGCCAGAGCGCCATGACAATCTCGTGCTGCACGAACTGATTCATCACAGCATGCACGGCTTTTCGGGAAGGGTTCCCCATTGGTTTTACGAAGGTCTCGCCGAATACCTCGTGGCTCATCATGACGGAGGGGGCTCGTTTTCCTTTGGCCGGACCGAACAGCGCCTTCGCGAGCACTTGGAATTGTACTACTCTACCCGGCAGCCCATTTTTTCGGTCGTGCCGCTGGCGGATCTGATCCGTTGGACCGACCAAGAATGGAATGATCTGCTGGCCGAACTGGAACCGGAGGACCGCTACCAACCCTATGCCAGCGCCCTCCTTTTAGTGCATTATCACCTCAGCGGACCGAGCCGCCTGGCCGCCCTCGATTCGTGGCTAAAACAACTTCTTCAGCCAAACCAGAACTTGGCTCCCTTCCCCATGACCGCCGCCGAACTCAACGTCGCCCAAGAGCGTCTCCAAGACTTTTGGCGACGACGCGGAGTGACCCTCCATTTCTCCCTCCCCACTCCGCCCGACCCGCGATTTTACCGAGCAGGAGAGTAGGGCGGTGAGTGCCAGGCTGGTGATGGATCGAGGCGGCGGTCTCTCCCCCCGACGCTGCGGGACGGGTCGGGCCCCCGAGACTGGACGACTCGTCTCAAGCCCTCGAGCGCCTCACTCGATGCCAAAACTCTGAAAGGCCCCGCAGCGCCAAATCAATGGTCGAGATGTGCCCATGGACTTCGGCTCGCACTTGGTGGGTGACAGTGCGGATGGCGTGGTGAATCCGGTCGAAGGCTTTTTGGGCCTCGCTCATCTGCTGCGAATCCTGAGAGACTTCGGCTTCTCGGAACTGCTCTCGCAGTTGCCAGACCTGGCCGCGAAGGTCTCTCAGCTCTCTCACCAAAGACCGGTTCAAAGGAATGGGGGTCCGGAAAAGGGACGCTTCCAGGGTTCGCAAGCGGGCGGAATAGGGGCCGAGTTTGGGAAAGGAATTCGTTCTCATGGGACAGGATACGGAAGCCCGCCCCCTGAGGGTGGTCTTGATTTCTCTAATCGCCGACCGCGGTGTAGCTCAGTTTCGAGATCTCGTTGAGAGAAGTCGAACCCGCCAGCACTTGAGAAAGCCCTTCTTGATAGAGCGTCAACATGCCGCCTTCCATACTCGCTTTGCGCAATTCACTTTGGGGGGCGCCGGATTCAATGAGGTCGGCCATGTGCGGGGTGATGTTGGTCAGCTCCATGAGCGCGACTCGTCCCGAGTAGCCGCTGTCATGACATTCCGAGCAGCCCGTGGCATCATAGATCGGATCGGTCAGCGGTCCTTCGATCATCCCATTCCGATAGAAGGTTTCCTGCACTTCTTGGGTCACTTCGACCGCCCGTTTGCAGTAAGGACAGAGGCGCTTGACCAATCGCTGCGCTTGGGTCAAGGCCAGCGAGTCCGCCAGGAGATAGGGCTCGATGCCCATCGAGAGCAAGCGGGAGACCGCCCGGGTGCAGTCGTTCGCGTGGAGCGTCGTCAGCACGAGGTGGCCGGTCAGCGCGGCGTGGATAGCGGCTTGGGCCGTCTCCACATCCCGGGATTCCCCGATCAGGATGATGTCGGGGTCGGCCCGCATGAGAGAGCGAAGGCCCGTGGGGAAATCAATCCCGTGAACCGGATCGGTCTGGGTCTGATTGATCCCTTGGATTTCAAACTCGATCGGGTCCTCAATCGTCTGGATGTTCACATCGGTCCGATTCACGCTATCGATGAGCGCATAGAGCGTCGTCGTCTTTCCTGAGCCGGTCGGTCCCGTTACCAAGACCAGCCCTTGGTCCCGTCCCATGGATTGGCGCACCAGGGAGCTTTGGCGCTTGGACAAATTGAGGTCCGTCAGTTTCTTGAGGCCCTCCTGCTTGTCGAGAAAACGCAGAACGAGCTTCTGGAAGCGCCGTTTGTTCGGGACAGAGGCCACCCGCACGTCCACTCGCCTCTGTTCGATCGCGATCGGGAAGCGACCGTCCTGACACTCCTGCCGGGATTGCCCTAATTGGGCGTAGTTTTTGATGACCGCCACGAAGCGCGGCAGCTCCTCCACCGGACAGGTGAAAAGAATCTTGAGGCCTCCATCGATGCGCGCCCGAAAGCGCACCACATTGTAGAACTCCTCAATGTGCAGGTCACTGGCCCGCTCGATGATACAGCGGTAAAGGACCCATTGGACGATTTCCTCAGGGGTGAGGTTGACGTTTCGCGGGTCGATCGACTCCACCAAACCGGGATCAATGTCGACGATGTCATCATCATCCGCCAGAGCGAGACCCTCAATCTTGAGGTCGCCATCCGTGCTCAGCCCCCCCGCCTTGCGACGGTTCCGATTGACGGCTGCGCGGATGACTTTCGCGTCCGCCAAGACCTTGACGAGATCGAGTGGGTCATTGCCGCTCGAAAGCCATTCGTCTTCAAACGAAAAGCTCTGCGGATTGGCCGACAACAAGTAAACCCGATTTCCCGCCATGTGCAGAGGGTAGACGCTGTGCTTTTCGAGTAGTTTTTCGGCAAAACGATCCTGTTTGGGGGCGTCATCTGCATTGAACACCAACCCCCCGTGCAACCAATAATGAATGACTACCCCGAGGTGGGCCTCGATCTCGTTGAGAGCCTGCGCATCCAGGGCAGCGGTCTCTTTGCTGTCTCTCTCTTTGAGATACGGCGCGAGCTTGGTTTGGGCATTTTTGGAAGCGCAATTCTCGTGAAACCAAGCCACTGCTCCCAGAAGGCCCTGATCCCGGGGAGGTGGGCTTAGAACATATTCGCTATTGTCACTCGGCAGCGGTCGCGAACGAATGCGATCCACCAAATCCCTGAGGATCTCTTCATAACTCTTTTCCGAGATGGCAATCTTGACGCACAAGAACTCCGGGACGCCCCACAGATCTTGGGAAACCCCCGGATCGCAATGGGCCATCACGAGGATCGGTCCCATCATATTGACCGGAAGCCAGGGTCGGGCTTCTTGCGGCATGCGGCCATACTTTCGCAGCAAGTCTTCGGCCTCGTGCGCGCAGGAAGCCCGCTTCAATTCCAAGGGGAGAATGCCATATTGGTCGGCCATGGCCGACAAGGCCCGTCGGCCAGCTTCGAGGCTGTTTTCCTCTCTCGTTTCAGTTTCTGGTTCTTGGAGCAGCATGGAATCAATTGGGTGAAAAATGGGACAGCAGGCGAGCAGGGGAAGGATTGATCAGGTGCCGTCGGCTACTTGGACCCGCAGTCCGGAGCCGTTCGTGCCGGGCGAAATCAGTTCAAAAACAAACCCATTCCAACGCGCCCGATAATGATCCGCATTGGCGCTCGCAGTCATGGTTCCCGCCCCCTCAAAGAAAGGCGAACCGGGAATGGCCGGATCGCGGGTCTCTAAAAGGGCGATCACTGCCAGTTCATCCGCCGAGGAAGAATCATCGACTGTGACCGTCAAGGTCGGCATCATTTGTTCATAACTGCGGATGGATTCGTTGATGACCGAGAGCTTGTGCTCGGCCACGGTTTCGACCGCTGAACTTCGCAAATCACTGAATCTCGAGATGGCCATTCCGCTCAGAATCCCCACGATGGAAATCGCAAGCAGCATTTCGCTGAGCGTAAGTCCCTCATTCTTTCTGGAAGTTGGCAAGCGCACGGTCTTTAATAAATAATTTCTGTAGCTCCCCTCCACAGCTTGACCTTACTCAAGACCGCCAAACTGTTTGGAAACTCCAGGGTGTAGCCAGTCGGCATAAACTCCGTCACGGTCGTGGGCGCGTAGGCGAGATAAGGATTGATGAGCGCGTATTTGTTCTGGTCACTCGAGGCAGCAGCCCAAGCCGTCGTGGCCTGCACCCTCCCTTGTGATTGAATCAAAGAGCTGACCGCCATGTTGATGGCCTCGGCTCGGGCGATCGCGAGACTCTTTTCGCTGTCTTCCTTCACCGCTACGATGTTGGGGAAAGCCAGGAAGGTGATGATGCCGATGAGCGCCACGGCCACCAGAACCTCGACCAGGGAGAACCCTGATCGATGAGCGGAAGGAGGGAAGGAGTCAGTTTTCATGAGACTTTAGGGAAGCAGTTCGACTTTGGGATAGGAGCCATCTGCCCAGGTCGGAAGGGTCAGGTGTTTGCCCAGCCGGGAGAGTGCTTGGGTTTCGAGCTGATTCGAGCTATCGGTGTATTCGATGAAATGCTCGTAGGTCAGGTCATCGAGATAGATCTTGACCAAATTGAGACGCGCCAGACTATCGGCCTCATTGTTGTAGAGCGATCGCAGCTCGGACACCGAAAGAGTCGCGCTCCCGGCGACCCAGTTGTTGACCGCGGTCTGGAGGGCAGCCTGCTGTTGCCGCACGATGACCTCTCGGGAGTCGTCAGCAGCATTAGAAAATTTCGAGATGGCGATCGAGGCCATGACCCCGATGATGGCCACCGTCAGAAGCACCTCGACCAAGGTGAAGCCAGAGCGGCAAAGGCCTTTTGTTGCTTGAGAAATCATAGCGGAGTCAGCGGAGCAAGGGAGAAAAAGAAAGTGCGCCTTCCCCGGAGGGAGAAGGCGCACTCGCATCGCGATTTGTGAGAATCACAGGATGGATGCGCCATCCTTTATGCTTGAGTAGTCAGGGAATTAAGGAGTGGTGATGGTGGTTGTGGAACCAGCAGCTTCCTGATAGCTAAGAATGCCATCAGCAAAGGTCAGGTAAGCCGTGGCTGCAGTCAGGTCTTCGTCAGAAAGACCAGGAACACCGAAGGTTTCACCAGCGAAAGCACCGTCCGTAGGAGCGGTGAAGCCAGCGGAAACACCAAGAACAGCAGCCGACAAATCCGCGATCGTACCAACCGCGCCAGCAGCGGTAGCGGTGGAGTAAACCGAAGCGATGGTTTGAGCGTTGCGCTTGTCAGTAGCAGTTTGAGCATTCCCAGTAAGGTCACTGATCTTCGGCACGGCGATGGCAGCGATGATTCCGATGATGGCGATGACGACGAGCATTTCCACGAGGCTGAAACCAGCCTTGAGAACGTTGGACTTCTTGTTTTTCATTTTTGCAGTTTGTTGTGTTTGTCTTTTTTATAGCGGAAATGACTTTCTGTAATTTCCACAATCAAATCATAGGGAGTGACCCCAATTTTTACAATAGAAAAACCTAATTTTTCTAAAATTTATGGATTTAACTCCTTTGTTGGAATTAAGACTTGCTTTTTTGAACAGTTCGAAGTCTTGATGGAAGCCAGCCTTCTGCTCTGAGAGTGCCGAATGAACTGGCAAAATCTGAGCGAGTCATGGTGAGGAGGAACAAAGTAGTTGCCTCAGCTGGAGTTCTGCCTACCCTTCACGCCCTTCTAACCGAGCCCAAGTCCCATGTCTCAGCACAATAGTCTCAAAGGTTCTTCCGCTGTCGGCGCCAAACGCAACGTTTTGAAACGCTTTGAGCGGGTCAAAGTGCTCAAGGAACGCGGCCAGTGGCAAGAGGGTCAAAGTCCCATCGGGCTTCCCAAGACGCTGCCCAACGAGTAGGGCCACCGTGGCATTTTCATCTGGGCGTGGCAGCTTGGCACCACTTATGGCTGAGGGAGTCCGCCTGAATCGCTTCTTGGCTTCAGCGGGACTGGGGTCGCGCCGCTCTTGTGAGTCGATCATCCTAGAGGGTCGCGTCACCTTGGACGGGGTCGTCTGCGATTCGCTCGGCACCCGGGTCTTGCCCTATCATCGGGTCGCGGTGGATGGGGAGAGAGTTCGGGCTCGCGAGGAAATCGCCATTCTCCTCCACAAACCTCCCGATGTCGTGACCACTCGGAGCGATCCCGAGAAACGGACCACCGTCTACCACCTCCTCCCGTCGGAGTTTCGCCATCTTCACTATGCCGGCCGGCTTGATCGGGAGAGCGAAGGTCTCCTTCTTCTAACCAATTCTGGCCAGCTGACCCAGCTGTTGACCCACCCCGCTTCCCACGTTCCCAAGGAATATGAGGTGACCCTCGACCGGGCTTGGGACCCGCGGCATGAAAAAGCGTTGACCGACGGGATGGAGACCGAAGAAGGCTACGCAACCGCCCTCGCCGCCAAGCCGCTCAGCCCCCGCCGTGTCCAGATCATCTTGGAACAGGGCCTCAAGCGCCAAATTCGCCTCATGCTGGACCAGCTTGGTTACCGCGTCCGCCGTTTGGTTCGGGTGCGTCTGGGGCCCCTCAAGCTGGACCGGCTCCCCCCGGGTCGATGGCGCCCCCTCTCGCAAGCAGAAATCCAAAGCCTCCACCGCGCGGCCCGTTAGCCACCCGTAGTTAGGACTCGCCAAGCAGCTCGGCCAGCTTCTCTTCCAAGACCTCTCCTGAAAGTTCCCTCGCCACAATGGTCCCATCCGGTCCGATCAAGAAGGTGGCCGGAATGGCGTCAATGGCGTAGCGCTCGGCAAACTCATTCTCCCAGCCCTTGCCATCGAAGAATTGAGGCCAAGCCAAATCCTCCGAGTTCACCAGGCCCGTCAGCTTCTCCTTTTCCAAGTCGAAGGAAATCCCGAGAATCTCGAAGCCCTTGTCCTGGTAGGCAGCGTAGGCCGCCTTGAGGGCGGGTAGCTCAGCGATGCAGGGGCCACACCAGGTCGCCCAAAAGTCCACCAAAACCACTTGGCCCTTCATGGCGGCCAGATCAATTTGCTCCCCTTCCAAGCTGGTGAAGGCAATTTCCATCGTCTCGCCCACCAGGGGCTGCGCCAAAACCGCCCGCTTTTCCTCGAAGTAGGGGCGAGCGTTTTCCTCAGCCGCGAAGCGATCCTCCATCAGCCCCAGGACCTCTTCCGCCTGAGAGCGATCTCCCACCGCGACCAAGGCATTGTAAAGTTCCTCAAAAGTCCCGATGAGAGCCGGAATGCTGGCCTCCTCCATGGCCGTGAGCCGAGCGAAGAGATCCGAACGCACCGCCAATTCCTTTTCGGTCTCCCCCGTGAGGGCCCAAGCATTGGCCAAGACTTGGAGACCTTCGAGATAATCGTCCGCCTCGGGTTGCCCGGCCAAGTAAGCCTCCAAGCGCTCGGCTTTGATTTGTTCGGTTTGACGGACGATTTCTTGGACGGTTTCCGCAAAGGAAGGAGCGACCGCGAGAAAAGAGGCGAGAAGAAGGGAAGGGACTTTCATAAGCGTGGGAATAGCGTTGCTAGGAGAGACGTAAAAGAAAAATCTCTATTCCAAAAAATCGACCTCTCTCCTAAAGAAAACCGATGCAGATTGCCGAAAACGAAACCGCTCTTGTGGCTGAATTGTCCATCCTTCCCGACCCACTGGTGCGTTTGGAATGGCTCACCAGCCAAGGCGGCAAGGCGCCCCCTCTCGAACCGGCGGAACGCACCCCCGAAGCCAGGGTCTCCGGCTGCGTCTCCGAGGTCTTCCTGCAAGCCTCCTTCGAAAAGGGGCGCTGTCGCTTTCGTGGAGAGTCCAATTCCCCTCTCATCCAAGGACTCTTGCAGCTCTTTTTTCGCATCTACGACGACACCCCACCCCAAGCCATCCTAGCGAAACGGAGCAATATCTTGGAGCAGCTTGATCTGGCGCGACACATCACGCCGACCCGTTTGCGTGGACTCGGGGCCGTGCTGGATCGCATGGAGGGATTCGCGCGCTCCCACTTATGAGGCTGCCCGACGCCCATTGCCACCCCCAAGGTTTGGTCCCCATCCCCTCTTCCCAGGAACTCCGTCGCCTCGGAATCGGCGGATTCCTAGCCAATGGGACCCACCCCGAGAATTGGGAAGCCACTCTCCGCCTGGCCCGAGCCGCCGGGGGAAAAGCCGCCCTCGGCCTCCACCCGTGGCAGGCAGCCTTGTGGACACCGGAAGTGAACGCCACCCTCTCCCGCTCTTCCTCCCAACTGGTGGCGGTGGGAGAGATCGGTCTGGATGGCACCCGACGCTGGAAAGCCCAGCTGCCCTTGCAAAAGGAATGCTTTCGGGGGCAGTTGGAACTGGCCGAGCAAGCCTCCCTCCCCGTCGTCTTGCACGGAGTGGGTGCCTACGGCTCTCTCCTGGAGATTCTCCGTGAGCGACCACCCGCCTGCGGTTTCCTCCTGCATGGCTACCATGGCTCTCTCGAAATGATTCCCCTCTTTCTCCGCTTGGGGGGCTTCTTCTCACTGGGGCCGCGAGAACTCCGAAGTGAGAAAGGTCGCCAAGCCCTGGGCAAGGTGCCCCCAGATCGACTGCTCCTGGAAAGCGATTTCCAGGCTCAAGCCAACTCGCCCCTGACCGCTTGGTCGAACCCCCTGCGGGAGGCCTTGAAAGAGGCGAGTCAGGTTCTCGGGCGACCGCCAGAGAACCTCGCCGCCTCCCTTAGCGCGAACTTTCAGGAGTTGTTTCTTCGCTAGCGGCCAGCCGCTCCACCAAGCGCCCCGCCGCCGCCAGGCCAAAAGCCCCAGTCACAAAAGAAGCTGTCCCGAACCCCCTCTCACAGTTGAGGCGCATGTCCTCGCCCGGCGGTCGCTCCCGCACCACGCATCCCCCTTCCCCCGGGAAAACCGGACGCTCGGACGACACCACCGCGTCCACCCCAAAGCGCACCCCCTCTCCCTTGGGGAAGCCGAACTCTCGTCGAAGCCTCCGGCGGACTTGGTAGAGCAGGGGATCTCGCCCGGTGGCCGCCAGGTCCCGAATGCGCACTTGGGTCCCATCCCGCTTGCCCCCTGCTCCGCCACAAACCACCAGCGGAAGCCGTCGACTGTGACAAGCCTGAATGAGATGACACTTGTGCGGCACGCTATCGATGGCGTCGACCACGCCCGCCAGGCCCTCGGCGAAAATCGCGGGCGCGGTCCTCTCCGAATAGAATTCCCGCCGAACCCGCACCTGACACTCGGGCGCGATCCGCCGGATTCTCTCCGCCATGACCTGAGCCTTGCTCCGGCCCAGCTCCCCGTCGAGCGCAGGCAGCTGTCGATTGACATTCGTGAGGCAGATTTCATCCAGATCCACCAGCGTCATCCCGCCCACCCCAGAGCGGGCCAAGGCCTCCGCCGCCCAGGTGCCCACCCCGCCTAAGCCAATGACCGCCACCCGTGCCTCCCGCAAACGCTCCAGCCCCGGCTGAGAAAAGAGGCGGGCCATCCCGCCAAAGCGATCGAGGTAGTCACTCATCACCCCTTCCTAAACCAAGCTCCCCCAGCCGCCAAACCCCGCACCCAAAAATCCCGCCTCTCTCCGGAACCGCTCCCCCGCCCACAAACCGGCAGGGAACAAGCGACGCCGAGCCTCTCACCTCTCGACGCCGCTTGCAGTCAGCCTCCTAATTTTGCGATTAGGAAAATCTTTTTCGGCGAAGTCCGGTCGCCAAAAGGGCCAGAGCCAGCAAGCCACTCACCTCCGGTTCCGGGATCGCGGAAGCCTGGGACTGGCTGGCAAACCCGAGCAATTGGGCCGCCTCGGCCGAAACGAAAAAGACCTGCGCTGCCGGCGGCGCTTGCCCTCCGCCACCAAAGCCACCAAAGCCACCAAAGCCGGCGCCCATCCCTCCCGCGAAGCTATCCGCCGCAGAAGACGTCCAAAAAGCAGAACCATACCCGTTGGAAGAAAGCAGAGTGGAATTTTCCTGACCGGTGCCCATTTCAGACCCCACCACGCTGGCGACCGCCAAGACTGCCGATTCCTTCCCGCCCTTGAGGTGATCGTAAAGCGCTTCCCCTTCTACGGACACCAGCCCCTGCTCCTGGCCCGCCAAAAGCGCGGAAACGGCTTCTTCCGGGAGGGGATTGCCCTCGGCGTCCGTGAAAACCAGCTCCCCCTCGGCCGTGCCAGCCGTGCGGACGATCCCTCCCTCGATCCCGGAAACCTCTCGCTCCACAAACTCCCCTCCAAAAAACAGATCGAGCCGAGGCGACACCGCTCCCTCCTCGCGGGAAGGAAGTGGGGTCCAAGAAGCGGTCAACGACCAGGCCCCGTTATCAAAATCCTCGAGTTCATGAATGGTGACTTCGGTGAAGGGAAATTGCTCCGAGCCGGCGGTGTCGAAACCGGCCTCCCGAAAGACGTGCACGCTCTCTCGACTGGCTAGGCGCAAGTGCTCCAAACGCTGCCGACCGTCGGGCAGCAGGTCGGCATCCGCTCCATCCGCATTGTAGGCCACGAGGCGGAGACTGCGCAGCCGAAAGATCTCGCTCAACATCTCTCGGCGACCCCACAGCCCGGTGAAGTCTTGCTGCCCCGCCTTCACGCCATCGATCCAGACGCCCAAAACATTCTGCCCGTCAAAGCGGACCTCCAGATGATGGAACTTGCCCGGAACCAGGAAAGGCCGGTGCTCGCTGCGAGCGTCGGGACGAAGCTCGAAGTCGCCCAACAAAAGACCCGGCTCGTTGCCCTGCGGCACCGTGAGACTCAATCGCCCCACAAAAGACTCTTGGAGCCCCCAAGGCTCCGACATTTTCAAAAGAGGGCCGACCACCTCCGATCCCATGACAGGGGCCAGGGAAAGAGAACAAGCAAAGCAAAAGACAAGAGGACACACGGAGACGGGAATGGACAAGTCCTCATGATGCGGAAAAATTTAAAATAAATCAACCTTAATCTTTTATTTATTTTAAATAAACGCCTAAATTGGAAAGAACAGGCCCTGTTCATCGACCCGCACTGTCCTCTCTAGCGGCACTTCGATCTCGAGGTTCTCCCCCACCCCCAGGCCGAAAACGGCCAGCGAGCCGGTCGGCTCCTCGCTCGGGCCGTGCAAGCGGAAACCCACACCGGGCAGGCAGCGCCCGAGCGAAGACTCGAGCCGACCTGTTTGGAAGCGAGCAAACTCGTCAATCGGGGGCTCGTCGGGCAAATTCACCACCACGGGTAGACCGCTCACCGGAGAAAGAAGGCCCGTGCAAACGGCTAATCCCGCGGCCTCCAGCTGACTCCGCACCCCCTCAGGGACGGGCTCCAAAACGAGGGCAAACGCTCCCTCCGGGAAGTCGCCCGAGCCCGCCGCGAGCGCTTCCAAGCCCGCTCGATCGGCCAGCAGGCAGCGCTCCGCCCTCGCTTCCGGGCTGCCCAGTTCAGGCTCGAGGACTCGCAGGCCTCGCTGGATGGGAAAAGCCGTCCGGAGCACCTGCTTCCAGAGAGCCGAGGGACCGCCAAAGGCCGTCACGACGGGTTCGCGTCGGCTGAAAGCCCCCAAGAACTGCAAACGCACCAAGCAAGCCACGATCCAAGCGGGATGAGCAAAGGCCAAGAGCGCCTGCCAGTCCTCTTCCCGGCCTCCTCGACGGGCGAATTTCCGGAGCGTCGAAGCCGCCCGCTCCGTAGCCAGCTCCTCTCGAAAGCCAAAGGCCTCGGCCCATTGGGATTGCAACTCCTGCACCACCCGCTGGGGCGTGGCTTGGGTGGCCGAGAGCGGCTCCCCGAAAACCACCCGGACGCTTCTTCGTCGCCCAAGGGGACGAGGGCGTTTTTTAAAATAAAGCCGATCGCCGAAGGTCCACATCGAGCCCCAAATCCCATCGATCAGGACCGGCTGGACCGGGCTGCCGGCTCGTCGCGCGATCATCTCAAAACCTCGACGAAACTCCAACAGCGTGCCGAGGCGAGACAACTGCCCTTCCGGAAAAATGGCCGCCACCGTGCCCTCCTTGACCGCGTCCGCCGTGATGCGAATGGCCTCCTTGGCGCGGGTGGGGCTGACCGGGACCACCTCGAAAATCCGCAGGAACCACGTAAACAGCGGGATCTCGTAGAGCCGCTTCTCCATCACGTAGCGCAGCAGCCGGGGAGCCCGCGTGCCAGCCAGAAAGGCATCCATGTAGGAAGAGTGATTCAGCACCACCAAGACCCCTCCCCGGGCCGGCATTCGCTCCTCCCCGATGAGCGTCAGCCGGTAGCGCAACCCCACAATCCAAGCCGCCAACAGCCGCACCGTATCCGGTGTCAGAATCCTTAGGGTGTAGCCGGTCGCCAAAAAGATGAGCCCCGCCAAGAGGCCGATTTGCCAGCCGCTGGAGCAACCCAGATTTACCAGGGCCAACTGCCCCAACACCCCCAAAAGCGAGGCCAGAGAATCCAAGAGAGAGGACGCTGAAAGCAGCCTTCCCCGCTCCGCCGCCGGAACCCGGTCCTGGACCAGCGCGTTCAAGGGCACGAGAAAGCCACTGCTGGTCGCGCCCAACCAAACCAAGACCCAGCGAAAGGCCGCGCTGTCCCCAGGCAGCGAAGCCAACACCGCGGCCGCCACCGCCATCCCCAAGCCACCTACCGGGATCAATCCGGTTTCAATCCGCTTGCGACAGACCAAAGCGGCCAACAAACCTCCGGCGGCAATGCCTATACCCAAAAAAGCCGTGAGCGTCCCTCCGATGGCTCCGGCACTCTCCGGGCTGGCAGCGGTTTCCCGCCCCACTTGGACCAGGGTCAGGGTCAAAAAGCTCCCCGCGAACCAAAAAAAGGCCTTCCCAAGAGCGGGTCGACGAAGAGGCGCTCCTCCCAGCAAGCGGCTCAGATGGACGAAGTGCTGGAAAAACAGCTTTCCGTGAAAGGCGCCCACCTCGTGGGCTTCGGTCCGGCGGACCGTTCGGCCGACCCAGAGGGCCGCCCCCGAAATGAGAAACAAAATCAGCATGGGGAAGGCGGCCGCCATCCACAGGCCCGCCTCTCCTCCCTGTCTGCGAAACTCGGCCTCAAAGGCCAGCCCCCCCGCCAGCATCCCCCCAATGATGGCCGTATTGGTCGCCATCTGCATCCAACCCGAGACCTGCCCCAACTTCCTCCCACCCACCAGCTCCTTCAAAATACCGAGCTTCGCCGGATTGAAGAACGCGCTCTGGATGGCGAGGAGAAAGAAGCAAAGCGAGGCCCACCAGAGTTGCCCCAAAAAGAGCAAGAGCGACATGAGCGCCAGGATGGCCACCTGCGCCCAGAGGCAGGCCATCAGCATTGTTTTTTTGGAAAAGCGGTCGCTGAACCAACCCGCCACCGGCGCCAGCAGGATGTAGGGCAGCGAGAGGAGCAGCCCGATGAGATTGGGGTAGGTCTCGATCTGCCCGCTGCTGAGACCGATCACCGGGATGGCCGAGACGCCGATCAGGAGAAAGCGGGTGAAGTTGTCGTTGAAGGCATTGAGCGCCTGCACCAGCAGGACCGCCCACAACGAGCGCCAGGATTCTCTGCTGATCGACCCCTCCGAAATTTCCTCAGCCATGGGCCAGCTTGCCCACGAGCCTCACTCGGTGCAACCGAGCCTTTTCTCGATGTCTCAATCAGCGGCCTCGATGACGACGCAGCAGGAGCAGAGAGCTGAAAGAAAGCAAAAGCGCAGAACTCGGTTCGGGCACCGGCGTCACGAAGAGCGACCCGATTCCCCCACTACTCGAGAGCACAAATTCGATTTCATCGAAGGAATCCAATCCGAGTTTCTCCGCCGAGATTCCCTCAATCCGGTTGCCGGCCCGATCTCCGAAGGACACTCCACTCGTCTCCCAAATCCCACCAAATCCGTCTTCAAATTCCTCGAATCCGATGGTCACGAAACTGCCGCTCACATTGTCGGTGAAGATGACCTCGGCATCGGTGGCTTTGTCCATATCGATGAAATCAAAGGCGAACTGCTGAATCGCGAGATCGAATTCAAAGCGAATCGTTCCCCCCGCGGCGTCATCGTCAGGATCGTCCAAATCGGTGTCCTCATTCACGATCAAAAGATTGCCGACCGCCGTGCTTCCGAGATTGCCTTCGGCCCAGGAAGTGCCACCCCCGTGCAGTCGTTCCAAGTCGTCATCCGAACCACCCGTTCCCTCCGAATTATAGAGATTGAGAGGCCTGCTCGAAGGATTGTCGGTCGAGACCGTCAAGCCCAAGCCCGGACCAAAGATATTCTGGTAAGGTTGGTTGGCCGCCAGATCGACGACTCCCGCCTGGAGGGGGGCGCCGTCTTCGTCAAAATCGAAGCCAATCGCAAAGACCTCCGAGTGGGCGGACAAGGGCAAGGCAACCACCGCGGTGGTTGAGAAAGCAAAAGAAAAGAATCGGTTCATGGAAACAAAAGTTTGGAGACCCAAATTGTAAGGAAGATGGGCTGTGAAATCAATATTTTTTATAATTTTAATATATTTGAGAGCCAAATTTTTGCTTTCTATCTTTACCGAGGCCCTTTCGCGGCCCTAGTCAGCCCCATGTTCGAATCCCTGACCGAGGTGCTTCTTTTGGCTGTCGCCAGCCTCCTGCTCCTGGGCGGGATCGTCTTCTGTGTCTTGCCGCCTCTTCCCGGCCCCCTCCTCAGCTGGAGCGCCCTGCTTCTCCTGTGGCCCTTGCCGAGCTTTGAGATCACCGGGACCTATCTGCTGGCCTGGGGGCTAGTCACCCTGGTGGTGATGGCTGCGGAAACCTTCCTTCCGGTGGCCGCGGTCCAACGAGCTGGGGGGACAAAATGGGCCTTGTGGGGAGCCCTGCTGGGAGCGATTCTTGGCTTCTTTCTTCCCCCTTTTGGCTTTCTGCTCGGGCCTTTGGTGGGCGCGATCTTGGGCGATCTCCTGGCCACTCGAAAATGGAAGGTCGCTCTCCGGTCAGGGCTCTGGAGCTTCCTCGGCTTCGTTTTGGGGACCCTGGCCAAACTAGCCATCGCCTTCGGCCTCCCCTGCCATCTCCTATTCCGCGCCTTTGCCTGAAAGGGTTGGCCTCCCGCTAGCCTCCCAGGGCTAAATGCCCCCGGTGTAGCCGCGACTGCGGAGCCACTCGGTGCGGTGACGGAGCGCCCAGTCGATCAAGGCGGCATCATAGCCGACGTCTCGGCCAAGCCGTTCGCTCTCAAACCACTTGTGGCGCAGGACTTCTTTGCGCTCGGCTTGCGCGTGGCGGTAGAGTTCAGAATTTACCAAGAGCGGATCGGACGAAGAGCCATCCCGGTCCTGGTGGGAGGTTGGTTTCATGGCGGTCACTACGGGAGGGGGGGGTGAGTCGTCAGGCTTTCCGAATGGTCCGTCCATCCCGAAGGATTTCATGAAAATTGGGAAAATGATGGTCGATAGGACCGTCCGAGCGGCCAACTCATTCGAAAAATCGCTATGGTGTCCGCCTAAAGACTCGATTTTGCGAATTTTGTCGAGCAAAATCAGCTCACTTTTTCATAACTTTTTTCGAGGATGCCGGAAGCGATTTCTCGAAAGACCTGAGCCGCCATTCCCCCCTTTTTTCGCAAGACCACCGGCACGCCCTCGTCCCCCCCTTCCCGCACGGCCGGTTCCAGCGGGAGCCGCCCCATGAGCGGCACCCCTAAGCGCTTGGCTTCGCGCTCTCCTCCCCCTCGGCCAAAGATGGGATACTCCTGGCCGTTGTCTGGACAAAGGAAGTAGCTCATGTTTTCCACCAGGCCCCAGACCGGCACATTGACCTTGGCAAACATGGAGGAAGCCTTGCGCGCGTCGATGAGGGCCACTTCTTGAGGAGTGGTCACGATGAGGGCCCCATCCACCGCCACCGTTTGCACGATGGTTAGCTGGACATCGCCTGTCCCAGGTGGGAGGTCGAGGACCAGAAAATCCAGATCCGGCCAAGCCACTTGGCGGAGAAATTGTTGAATGTAACGGGTGGCAATGGGACCGCGCACGATCACGGGCGAGGTGTCGCTCAAGAGGAAGCCCATGGAAACGACGTGGACCCCGTGGAGGCGATGGGGAACGATTTGGTTTTCCGAGGTGGCGCGCAATTCATCGTCCGAGCCAAACATGAGGGCGGCGCTCGGTCCGTAGAGATCGCAATCGCACAGGCCCACTCGCTTGCCTTGTTCGGCCAGAGAAACCGCCAGATTGGTGGCCACGGTCGATTTTCCCACGCCACCTTTGCCGGAAGCCACCGCTAGAATCTGTTTCACCCCGGGGATCGACGACTGCCCCAAGCCCTCGGCCTGCTGCTGCTCGGGTTCCTTGACGTTGAGATCGATTTGCACATTCCCAATGCCCGGCAGGGGATCGAGAGCCGCGCGCGTTTTGGTGTAAATGGCCTCGGGGACCTGCGGATCCTTGGTGGCCACTTCCATGACCACGGTCACGTCGCGGTCCTCGCCGATGTGGACCGCCTTCACGAGCCCGAAGGAGACGATATCCCGCTTGAAGCCAGGGTAGGGCACGGTCGCAAGGGCTTGGCGGACAAGGTCTTCAGAAATCATCGAATCGCGCAGTTTTACGAAGGAGCCGCCTTGTCAGTCGCTGCTGCCTGTCGTAACCGCAAGGAAAAGCCAACCCATGGAAGACCCCCCCCTAGAAATCACCCCACTGGACTTGGCCGCGCTCCAGGAAAGCGCGGACGAGTTTCGTCTCATCGATTGCCGAGAAGACGATGAATGGCAGCATTGCCGGATCGAGGGCGCCGATCTCCTGCCCTTGAGCAATTTCGCTGAAGAGACCGCTCGCTTGGACGACCTGGATGCCCGGCTCATTGTCTACTGCCACCATGGGATGCGCTCTCTCCAGGCGACGAAGTTTCTCCGGAACAAAGGCTTCGCACAAACTTCCAGCTTAGCGGGAGGGATCGATGCCTGGTCACGCGAAATCGACCCCGCCGTTCCCCGCTATTGATGCGCCTTTCTGCCCTCGTCTTTGACTTCGACGGCCTCCTCTTCGACTCGGAGATCCCCATCTTCGAGTCCTGGCGCTGGCTCTACGCCCAGCAGGGCCACGAACTGACCCCGGCCGAGTTCGCCCAATGCATCGGGAGCGATTGGCAGACGTGGAATCCCGAAAGACGCTTGGAGGAATTGGTCGGCCACCCACTGCCCTGGGAAGCGCTTCACCCGGAGCGTCATGAAATTTGTCGCCAAAAAATGGAAGAGGCGCAGCTTCTCCCGGGGGCGCGCGACCGGATCGAAGAAGCGGTGGCGCTCGGTCTGCCCCTGGCAGTCGCATCCAGCTCACCCCACAGCTGGGTCGACCCCTGGCTGAAAAAGTTTGGCCTCCTTGCCCATTTCCACAGCCTTCACTGCGCGGACGACGTCGAGAGGGTCAAACCCGCTCCCGATCTTTTCCTGCGGGCGACCGAAGCCCTCGGCCACCCTCCCGCCGAGACCCTCGTCCTCGAGGACAGCCGAAACGGGCTCCTGGCCGCCCGGGCCGCCGGCAATCCCTGCTTGGTCGTCCCCAACGAGGTGACCCGAGCGCTTTCCTTCGAAGGCGCCTGGCGGCGGGCCGAGAGCTTGGCCGCTTTCTCTTTCCAAGCGCTCTTGGAAGAGACCGCTACCGCATCAGCTCATAAGCCAGCACGCTGAGAGAATACAAGGCAGCCGTTTCGGTCCGCAGGATGATGGGGCCTAGGGACAGGGGAAGGCAGCCACTGCCCTTGGCCAGGTTGATCTCGGCCGGCGAGTAATCGCCCTCGGGGCCGATCAAAACCAAGACCTTCTTCGGCCGCACCTCGTGCATTTCTTGGTGCTCGGCCAGGATTTCGAAGAAGGGCCGGGCGTCGCTCTGGAGCGAGGCGATCAGCTTGAGATCACAATCCCCGGTTTCGGCCAAGACGCCTTCCAAGGACTTCGGCTCGCGGATTTGCGGCACCCAATTCTGGCCGCACTGCTTGCACGCTTCGATGGCCGTCCGTTGCCACTTCTCCTGCTTGGACCGGGCCTCTCCCGGATCCAAGCGAACCACCGTCCTCTCCGTCAAGACCGGCCCCACCACGGCCGCGCCTAGTTCGGTGGCCTTTTGCACGATGAGGTCCATGTTCTTGCCCTTGGGAATGGCTTGGGCCAGCACGAGCGACGCCGGATACCCGAAGGTTTTCTGCTCCTGGAGGACTTGCACTTGGACCTCTTGTTTTTGAGCGGAAGTGATCTCCGTCGTGGCCTCGCGACCCTCCCCATCGAAGACCACCACCTTCTCTCCTGGACCTAGGCGCAGGACACTCGTGGCATGGTGGGACTCCTCTGCGTCGAGCGTGAGAGTCTGCCCGTTCCAGCTTCCGGGTTCGAGATAAAAACGATGCATGCGAGGGCGGGTTCAGGGGTCGAGGGCGGCCAGGCCCGTGCCAGGAGAGCGTTCCACTGCGAGCGACGCTCTCTTTCTGGGGGGGTCAGAGATCGAAGAAGCGTTTGGCTTTTTTGAGGAAGCCCTCCTCCATGGGGGAATTCTTCTCGCCGATGGACTCGGAGAAAGCCTCCAGCTTTTCCTTCTGTTCTTTGTTCAAACTACTCGGCACCTCGATCTGGGTCGTGACAAAGAGGTCGCCCTTCCCGCCCGTTTGCGAGAGATGGGGAACGCCTCGCCCCCGCACCCGAAAGGTGACGCCACTCTGGGTGCCCGCCGGAATCTTGATGTCCGTCTTTCCCTCGAGCGTCGGCACTTCTTGTTGCCCACCGAGGGCCGCCTTGGCGAAGCTGATCGGGATCTTGCAGTAGAGGTCGCTCCCCTCCCGCTCGAAGACATCGTGAGGCTTCAAGTGGATCACGACGTAGAGGTCTCCCGGGGAGCCCCCACGGAGGCCGACGTCGCCATTGCCAGTCGAACGCAGCTTGGACCCCTCATCAATGCCCGGCGGAATGTTCAGTTTGATGCGGCTTTTGCGCTGCAAGCGTCCCTCGCCCTGGCAATCAGAGCAGGGATCCGCGATGATTTGTCCGGTGCCCTCACAATCGGGACAGGTTTGCTGCACTTGGAAAAAGCCCCGCGAAGAAACGACTTGGCCACTGCCCCCGCAGGTCGGGCAGGTGCGCATCGCGTTCCCCGTCTTCGAACCCCGGCTGTTGCAGGTTTCACAGCGGGCATACTTTTTTAGTTCGAGCTGCTTCTCGACCCCCATCGCGGCCTCTTCCAGAGTGATGGAAAGATCATAGCGGAGGTCCGACCCGCGCTGGTCGACGGCCCGGCGACGCGCTCCCCCCCCGCCCCCGCCGAAGATGTCTTCGAAGCCAAAGGCACCCCCGAAGACTTGCGAAAAAATGTCGGCCGCATCGTTGAAACCGCCTCCCCGGGCACCCCCGCCCCCGCCTTCGAAGGCTGCGTGGCCGTAGCGATCGTAGGCCGCTCGCTTCTCCGGATCCGAGACCACTTCATAGGCCTCGCCCAACTCCTTGAACTTGGCTTCCGCGGAGGCGTCATCGGGATTTTTGTCCGGGTGGTATTGGATGGCCAGCTTGCGATAGGCCTTCTTCATCTCGGCCTCGCTGGCATTGCGAGCCACGCCTAGCACTTCATAATAGTCTCGTTTCGCCATGGGGCTGCGGGTGGATCCGGCTTGCGGGCCAGATCAATCGTTTTCCTTGGTTTCTTCACTGGCCGCCGAAGAGCTGGCCTCTCCCGCCGGGTCTTCGGCCTCCGCCTCGGCCGGACCGGAGGAGACGATGACCGAAGCCGCGCGCAGCAGGCGGTCCCCCCGCAGCGTGAAGCCTCGTCGGATCACTTGGATGACTTGGCCCTCGGCGAACTCTTCGCTGGCCTGAGTGCTCATGGCTTCCTGCCGCCTGGGATCAAAGGCCGTTCCCGGGGCGACCTCCACCGGCTGGGCACCTTGGTCCTGAAGGAAATCCTCCATTTGCTTGGCCACCATTTCCATCCCTTTGAAAATGAGGGAATCCGCTGATTCGGAACGGGCGGCCTCCAAGCCCATCTGGAAGTTGTCCAGCACCGGCAAGAGGCTCTCGATGAGGCTGGAATTGGCATAGCGAACCGCTTCGGTTTTCTCCCGTGCCATCCGCTTCCGAAAGTTCTCCAGCTCGGCTTGGTTGCGCAGGGCGAGGTCCCGCCACTTCATGAGCTCTTCCTCGACCGTGGGCGGGGTCACCTCCTCGGTAGCCTCCTCGGCTGCGGTTTCGGGTTCCCCGGAGGCGTCTTCCGCCTCGGGCGGAGCGCCCTTTTCATCGGGTTCTTCGGTCTGGGGATCGGCTTTGGCGGAATCGGTCATGGTTCGTGGCTCGCTACGAGTGCGCCCGCCGCAGGGCGGCGGAGGGCGGGAGTATTGTCCCCATTTTCCCAGCAATCAAGATCCAGTCTGAAAGGGTCTTCGGAACGCTCAATCCAAGGACTCCCGCAAGAGGCTGACCACGTCTCGAAAGCGCCCCTTGTTTTCCTCATCCACCTCCCCGAGCGCCTCATGCGCCTCCAGCATATGGCGGGCCCGCTCCTCCTGGCAGGAGGCCTTCCGATCGGCCTCCTCCAGCGCATGACAGACCTGCTTCTGCTGGGCCGAGAAGTCTCCCACATCAGGACGGACCGGAAAAATCTGATCGAGGCCGAGCCCTTTCAAGAGCCGGAAATTGCGCTTGTCCGCATTCACCACCTGGAGGTCTCCCCGATTTTGTTCTCGCGCCCGGAGCGCCAAGCCCGTCAGGGTGCCCATGAAGGTGGAGTCCAGGCCGGTGCAAGCCTCCAGATCCACGATCACGAGCGACCCCTCGGCCTGGCTCTGGTCGATGTAGCTCTTCATGGCCGGACTGTTTTGGAAGCTCCCTTTGCCCACCACGCGAATCCAGAGGAAGCCCTCGAAAGAACCGGCGAGAATTTGGCCTTCGGCATTCATCGGTGTGGAACCCTCCTTCGGATCAGCCAGGAAGCGGTGACATCTCTATGGTATACCGAAGCACTCGCTGAGAACACTTCAATCGTGCCAGACGAAGGACTCTTCCTCCGCCAACTCGACCCCCTCTTGTCGCAGCGAAAGCCTCCACGAAGTGATTCTGCCTCGCTCGGCATACTCGGGCCCATTCACGGCGAACTCCGCTCGGTTGCGGGACTTGATTTCTCCGGCCGGAATCTCCAGCACCTGCCGATGAAGCTGTGAAGTCGTGCTCTCTTGGCGATACTCCAGCAGCAGGCTGACCGGGAGGCTTGGGTCGGCCACCTTCCAATCGACCCAGAAATAATGGCCTTGCCGGGCTCTTCGTTCGCTCCCGGAAAGGGCCCCATAAAGAAGGCGTTCTTTCTCGAAGTGCAGCATCTGATTCTCCCGCCGATAATCGATCTCCAAGTCCGAGAGATGGACCGGCTTCACTTGGAGATGATTGGCCGGTGGCGAGGTGCACCCGAGCCAAAGCGTTCCGAGGAGAGAGAGCCAAGCGAGTCTCATTATGGGAATCCTCTCCACTCGCGCGGCCCCCTCTCGCAAGCAGGAAATTTGCGTTTTCTTGCTTCCTCCGCGACACATTCGGCCTGCCGCTCTCCTCTCACCCATGCCCACACCCGACCCATCTTCCGAAAGAGCCAGCAAGGCCCATGAGCTTTGGGACCTCTCGCGACCATGCGGAACGCGCCCCTCCCGCCGCGCCGTTCACGAATTCTGTGACCAACTGCTGGAAGCGGTCTTTCAAGGGTATTTTGGGATGACCGCCGAAGAGCTGACCGAATGGATGTCCATTTTGTCCGAAGAACTCCCCAAGGCCTTCTGCGCTGCGGGGCACGAGCTGGGCGTCGCCTCCGAGAAAGCCAACCAGGTCCTGGCCGCGATGGACCGCCGCTTTCCCGAGCTGCGGCAAGCGCTCCAATGGGACGTCGAAGCAGCCTACGAGGGCGATCCCGCCGCTCCGAACCTGGCTGAAATCATCTTCGCTTACCCCGCCATCGAAACCATCGCCATCCAGCGCTTCGCGCACGTCCTCTACCAGGAAGGCGTCCCTCTCATCCCGCGCATTATGACCGAGTGGGCCCACAGCCGGACTGGTATCGACATTCATCCAGGAGCCACCATCGGGAAGCACTTTTTCATCGACCATGGCACGGGCGTGGTCATTGGCGAAACCACCGTCATCGGCGACTGGGTCAAGCTCTACCAAGGAGTGACCCTCGGCGCACTCAGCTTCAAAAAAGACACCGAGGGCCGCTTGGTCAAAGGCATCAAGCGTCACCCCAACGTGGAGGACGACGTCACCATCTACGCCAACGCCACCATCCTCGGCGGAGAGACCGTCATCGGCCGCGGCAGCACCATCGGAGCGAGCGTCTTCCTCATGGAAAGCGTGCCGCCCGACTCCATCGTGGCCATCGACCAAGAAGAAAGCCAACGCCAGTTCGTCAAGCGCAAGCGCTCCACCACGAGCTAGCCTCTCTACTTGGCAAACACCTTCTCGGCCGCCTGCTGGTCGTAGACCTCCATCTCCTCGGGCAGACTGCCTCCCGCTGCCCGAATCCCCGAAAGCGCTTGCGACTCCTTACCGGGTCCCATCTTGAGACGACGCTGCACGTAACGCACCGCCACCGGAGCGAGAGCCCCGACCCCGGCCAGGAGCAGGCCGGCCGCCACGCCGCGGGCGGTTTTCTTGGTAAGCGACGAACCCACCACCACGCCGAGGGCGCAGCTGAGGGTGGCAGGAGTCACCGTGTAGGCGACCAATTCGGAAGCATCGGGACGGGACGAGCGGGACAAATTCATCTGGTGAACACTATACGTGGGAGAAGGCAAAGAACCAGCGGGAAATCTTGAGGAAGACCTGCCACCAAGTGGCTCACCTGCCTGGCTAAAGGAGGGTCGAGAGACGGGGATTTTGCTTGGACAAGCTGGCCCCCGCAGTTTTTATGAGGCCCATGCCCAGCTCCGAAAACACCTATGCCCTCATCCTGGCGGGCGGAAGCGGGACTCGCTTCTGGCCCCTGAGCCGCGACGCCAGCCCCAAACAGCTCCTCCGGCTCTTCGGGGAGGAAACCCTCCTGGAGCAGACAATCCAACGCCTCGAAGGGCTGGTTCCCTTGGAAAACATCTTCATCCTAACCAATGCCCTGCAGGAGGCAGCCGTCCGCCAAATCGCCTCCCAGATCCCGGCCGAAAACATCGTGGCCGAGCCAGCCAAGCGGGACACGGCTCCGGCCATCGCCCTCGGGATCGGCCTGGTCGCGGCCCGCAACCCGCAGGCCACCATGATGGTGCTGCCCTCCGATCAGTTGATCCAAGACGTGGCTTCCTTTCAGACCGTCTTGGGCGATGCCCTCTCGATCGCAGAAGGCTCCGATTCTCTCGTCACCATTGGGATCAAGCCGACCTGGGCCTGCCCCAGCTACGGGTATGTCGAACGGGAAAAGCCGGCCGCCCTTTCCGGGATAGAACACAGCACACCGGCCTTTGAAGTGAAACGCTTCCGAGAAAAACCCGACCCGGCCCTGGCCGAGTCTTTCCTGGAACAGGGAAACTTCAGCTGGAACGCGGGGATGTTCATTTGGTCGGTCAAGAGCGTGGTGCACCAGCTCCGTCTTCACTCCAGTGAGCTGGCAGACTTTGTGGGAGAGATCCAACAAGCACAGGAGGTCCTCGCCACCATCGATCGCCAATTTGGCCAGCTCACACCCATCTCCATCGACTACGCCCTCATGGAAAAGGCGGACCACGTCCTGAATTTGGAAGCCACCTTCGACTGGGATGACGTCGGCTCCTGGCTCTCGGTCGGGAAATATCTCCCGGACCAGGACGGCAACGCCACCAATCAGCCGCTCAAACAAATCGACTCGGGCGACAACATCGTCTTCAACGCCGAGAGCCAAACCATCGCTCTCCTGGGAGTGCAGGACCTCATTGTGGTCAACACCGGCGATGCCGTGCTCGTGGCGCACAAGAGCAAGGCGGACGGCATCAAAAAAATCGTGGAGCAGCTCCCCCAAGAACTCCGCTGATCCGCCTCCCCTCCCGCCCTCCTGAATCCGGAAAAAGCCAACGTCCTAGGGATCGACCACGGGGAGGCCCGCCTGGGTCTCGCCATCACCGATGGCCTCGGACTGCTAGCTCATCCGCTCGAGACCATCCATCGCCGCTCGACCGATGCCATGGCTCGCATCCAAGAGATCGTGAGCGAGCGCTCCATCTCCATCATTGTCCTGGGGCTCCCCCTTCTGCGGGACGGCCAGGAGGGCCCCGCCGCAAAAAAGGTTCGAAGATTTGGGGAGGCCCTTCGTCGGAGGCTGAAAGGGATCGCCCTGCTCTACGTCGACGAAAGTTTCACCACTCTCGCGGCCTCGGAAAAGATGCGCTCCGCCGGAAAACGAAGTCACCAGCAAAATGAGCACATCGATCAAGCAGCCGCCGTTGAAATCCTCGAGGACTACCTCCAGCAGCCCTAGCCTGCCAGGGCAGCCCAGCGATTGGCTCGACCTGCTCACTCTCACCCCTTCCATGCCCGAAGACCTGCAACCCAACTCGCTTAGCCAACGGATCCGGCTGACGGTTGCCTACGATGGCCGCCCTTACCAAGGCTGGCAGAGCCAACCCTCCGGTCACACCATCCAAGACCACCTCGAACGCGCCCTGGAAGCCGTGGCCGGCCAGCGCCTGCGCGTGCACGCCTCGGGCCGGACGGACAGCGGCGTCCACGCGCTCGGCCAAACCATCCATTTCGACGCACCGAGTGACAGTCGCTTGCAACCAAAAAATTGGCTGGCCGCGCTCAACAGTCATCTTCCCCGCACCATTCGGATCATGGACGCCGAGCGACGTGGCCCCGATTTCCACGCCCGTTTCAGCGCGCAAGCCAAGACCTACCGCTACCGACTCTATGTAGGCCACGTGCTCCCGCCGCAGTTGGCCGGCATGGCCTGGCACCTGCGAGAGATGCCCGAGCTCTCGACCCTTCTGGCCACGAGCGATCTTCTTTTGGGCCGACATGACTTCTCCGCCTTCGCGGCCAACCGAAGCGATGGCAGTGACGCCGCCCATGGCAGCGGCCAGAATGAACGAACCATCAGTTCAGCCCGTTGGCTCATCGGCGATGAGGGGCTCTTTTTCGACATCACGGGGGATGGCTTTCTCTACCGCATGGTCCGGCTCATCGTCGGCGCCCTGCTCCGCACGGCCGAGGGCCAAATGGACGTGGCCGAATTTGGAGCTCTACTAGATCAACCTCGAGATAGGCCCCTCAAAAAGAGTCCTTTCTGCGCCCCGGCCGACGGTCTCACACTCCTGCGGGTGACCTACTGAGCGACTCCGTCGGAGCCGCCAAGCGCCCGTCCTTCATGCGGATTTCGCGCTCCGCCCGCTCCGCAATATCCCGGCTGTGAGTCACGAAAACCACCGTCAGGTCCCCGGCCGCGTGCAGCTCCTGAAAAAGAGCCAGGACCCGCTCGGCATTGTCGCTATCCAAATTGCCAGTCGGCTCGTCCGCCAAAAGCAACCGCGGCTCGTGCACCAAGGCTCGGGCCACGGCCGCCCGCTGGATCTCGCCCCCACTCAGTTGATGCAGGCGGTGGCGGCGCCGCTCGCTCAGCCCCACTCTCTCCAAAACGGCCTCCGCCTTCCGGTCGCTCTGACCGGCGGAGACCCCGGCTAATCGTAGCGGCAGCCCCACATTCTCGGTCACACTCATCCCTGGGAGCAGATTGAAAAACTGGAAAATGAACCCCACCCGCTCGCGGCGAAAGCGCGTCAGCTCCTTTTCAGAAGCCTTGTGCAAAGGCACCCCATCCACCACCAATTCGCCATCACTCGCGGTGTCCAAGCCTCCTAAAAGGTGCATCAAAGTGCTTTTCCCACTGCCACTGGCACCGCGAACCGCCACGAAAGCCCCGCGCTGGATTTCGAGGGAAACGTGATCGAGTGCCGTCAAGGGTTGTTCCCCTGGAGCGCTGCGGTAACGGCGTGTGAGCTTGCGGGCTTGGATCACGTCATCGATATACGCCCGTGCCTCGCGAATTGTCTTCCACTGGCAAATTCTTCGATCCCGACTTCCAAGTGATCGAAGAAAGCTCCCAGTGGATGGCGGTCGCCAAGCCACCCCACCTGCAAGTTCACCCCAGCAAACCGGGCGATCCCCCCACACTCTGGGACGGCTTGCAGGAACTGCTCGTCTACGATCTCGCCAACGGCGGGCAAATCTCCCTCATCAACCGACTGGACCGGGAAACGAGCGGCGTGGTCCTGGTCGCGAAAACCCGCCAGGCAGCCCGCGAACTCGCCCTCGCGATGGAGCGCCGTGAATTCCAAAAACACTACCTCGCCCTCGTCCACGGCTGGCCCACCTGGGAAGAGCATTGCCACCGAGGGCCGCTCCGTCCCCAGCATGAAGTGGGACCTTTCCAAATCTACGTGAAGCAAGTCGTCGCGCCGGGAGGGAGAGCTTGTCAGACTACCTTTCGGGTCCTCGAGCGCTGGAACTCCCCCATCGGACCGCTGGCCGCCATCCAGGCCCTCCCCGAGACCGGCCGGATGCATCAGATCCGGGTCCACTTGAGCGACTTGGGGCATCCGCTGCTGGGAGACAAAATCTATGGTCCAGATGAAACCTGCTACCTGGACTTCATTGAAAAGGGGTGGACCAGCGACTTGGCCAAGCGGCTTCATCACCCTCGCCATGCCCTCCACGCCTGGCGACTTCATTGGAGGAAGCACCGCTGGGAGGCCCTCTGGCCCAAGGATTTGGAAAGATGGTGGCAGCCGGAACGATTGCCCGATTGCTCTCTTGACGGGCAATCGGCCGCTCCCTAAACTTGGCCGCTTTCCGGCTCTCCCCCCATGAACATTCACGAGTATCAAGCCAAAGAACTCTTCGAGAAATTCGGCGTTCCCTCCCCTAACGGACAAGTGGCCCACCACCCCGAGGAAGCCCAAAAAGCCGCCTCCGCCCTCGGCACGAGCGATCTCGTGGTCAAGGCCCAAGTCCACGCCGGAGGACGGGGAAAAGGCACCTTCAAGAACGGTTTCCAAGGCGGGGTTCACCTAGTCGATTCCGCCGAAAAGGCGGCCGAAATCGCCGGGAAGATGCTGGGCGAAACCCTCGTCACCCACCAAACCGGAGAGGAAGGCCGTTTGGTCAATCAGGTCATGGTGGCGGAGTCGGTCGAGATCGCTCACGAATACTACCTCGCCATCCTCATGGACCGCGAAACCCGAAGCCCCATGATCGTGGCCTCGACCGAAGGCGGGGTGAACATCGAAGAGGTGGCCGAAACGACCCCGGAGAAAATCATTCATCAGTCGGTCCACCCCCTGCTCGGGCTGCAAGCCTACGAGATCCGCAAGATCGCGGCCGCCCTCCGCTTCGGGAAAGAAGAGGGCAAGCAATTCGCCAAGCTGCTCAAAAATCTCTTCCGGCTCTTTTTGGAATGCGATTGCTCCATGGTGGAAATCAACCCCCTCGTCCGCACGCCCGATGGCCGCATCCTCGCTCTCGATGCCAAGTTCGACTTCGATGACAACGCGCTCTACCGCCATCCCGAAATCGCCGCCCTGCGGGACCCCAGTGAGGAAGACCCCCGCGAGGTGGAAGCTTCCAAGTATGACCTGAACTACATCGGTCTCGACGGCAGCATCGCCTGCCTCGTCAATGGCGCCGGCCTCGCCATGGCCACCATGGACATCATCAAATTCCACGGAGGCAACCCAGCCAACTTCCTCGACGTCGGCGGAGGCGCCAGCCAGGAACAAGTCGAAAACGCCTTCAAAATCATCCTGGCGGACCCCAAAGTGAAAGGCATCCTCATCAACATCTTCGGCGGCATCATGGACTGCAATGTCATCGCCGAAGGCGTGGTCGCGGCCGCCCAAGAAGTCGATCTCCGCATCCCCTTGGTCGTCCGTCTCGAGGGCAACAACGTCGAAAAGGGGAAAGAAACGCTCGCCGAGAGTGGCGTGGCCCTCATCACCGCGAGCGACCTCACGGACGCCGCCAAAAAAATTGTGGCCGCCGTTTCTCCCTAGCGCCCCCCTCCCCGGCCCCCTTCTTTTTCCCATGTCCATTTTAGTCAACGAATCCACTCGCGTCCTCGTGCAGGGCATCACCGGCAGCTTTGGCGGTCGCCACGCCAAGCTTAGTCTCGACTACGGCACCCAAGTGGTGGCTGGGGTCACCCCGGGCAAGGGCGGCCAGCTCTTCGAGGACCAAGTCCCCATCTTCGACACCGTCTGTGAAGCGGCCGCCGAAACCGGGGCCACCGTCTCCGCCATCTTCGTCCCCCCGCCCTTCGCGGCCGACGCCATTCTGGAATCGGTGGATGCAGGGCTCGACCTCGTGATCGCGATCACAGAAGGCATTCCGGTGGTCGATATGATGAAAGTGCGCGAGGCCATGAAAGGCACCCCCACTCGCCTGATTGGCCCGAACTGCCCAGGGCTCGTGACGCCCGGCACCGGCCCGCAATCTCACGGTGGCTGCCGCATCGGGATCGCCCCCGGCTACATTCACAAGCGAGGCTCCATCGGCGTCGTTTCGCGCTCCGGCACCTTGACCTATGAAGCCGTCTTCCAACTGACCCAGCTCGGCTACGGCCAGAGCACCTGCGTCGGCATCGGAGGCGACCCCATCAATGGCACCTCCCATCAAGAAGTGCTCGCCATGTTCGAAGCCGATCCCGAGACCGAGGCTGTCATCATGATTGGAGAAATCGGCGGCAGCGCCGAAGAAGAGGCGGCCGCTTGGTATCGCGAACACGGCAGCAAACCTGTGGCGGCCTTCATCGCCGGCGCGACCGCCCCCCCCGGCCGCCGCATGGGCCACGCCGGGGCCATCATCTCGGGAGGCCAAGGCACCGCGGAAGCCAAGAAAGCCGCACTCGCCGAAGCTGGCATAGCGGTTGCAGAGAGTCCCGCTGACATGGCCTCCACCCTCGTCTCCCTTTTGTCCTCCTAAGTCATCCCCGCTCCTATTCGAGCCACCCCCATTCACTCATGTCCGCCACCCCCACCATCGCCCGCGGCCTCGAAGGCATCATCGCAGCTGAAACCCGCATCGGAGAAGTCATCGGCCAAGACGGCAAACTCATCTACTCCGGCTTCAACATCAATGACTTAGCCGGTCGCGTCTGTTACGAGGAAGTCATCTACCTGCTCTGGCACAATCGCCTCCCCGGAAAAAGCGAATTGGAACAACTCAAGACCGCCCTGGCCGCCGAACGGGAACTGCCCCAGTTCGTCATCGATTTCCTGCACAGCGCCCCCAAGTCGGCCAAGCCGATCGACGTCATGCGGACCGCCATCAGCATGTTGGGCTGTGTCGACACCGTCCGCCCCTTGCTCGACACCCCGGAAAACCAGCAAATCGCCATCAAATTGGTCGCGCAGATCGGAGTCATCGCGGCTTACTTCCACCGCGCGCGCCAACGGCTGGACTTACCCCCCGTTCGCAAAGACCTAGGCGAAGCAGCGCACTTCCTCTATCTCATGACCGGGGAGGAACCGGGTCCAGAAGCCGTCAAGACGCTGGATTTGGCCTACGTTCTCCATGCGGAACACGGCTTCAACGCATCCACCTTCACGGCCCGCGTGGTGGCCTCCACTTTGAGCGATGTCTACTCTGCCGTCTCCGCTGCCATCGGTGCCCTGAAAGGCCCTCTCCATGGCGGGGCCAACGAAGGCGTCATCAAAATGCTCCAGGAAATCGGTGAGCTGGAGCACGTCGATGGCTATGTCGAAGATGCCCTCGCGCAGAAAAAGAAAATCATGGGTATCGGTCACCGGGTCTACAAAGTGCTCGACCCGCGCGCGCCTCACCTCAAGGAAATGGCCGTCCGCCTCTCGAATGAACTGGGAGAGGCCAAATGGATCAAAATGTCCGAGCGGATCGCTGAACTCATGAAAGACCGCAAAGGCCTGAACGCCAACGTCGACTTCTACAGCGCCACCGTCTACTACAGCCTGGGCATCCCGACCGACCTCTTCACCCCGCTCTTCGCCATCGCGCGCATGTCTGGCTGGACCGCGCATGTGCTGGAGCAGTACGCGGATAACAAACTCTTTCGCCCGCTCAGCAAATACTCCGGTCGCTGGCCCGAAGAAACCACCTTCAAGGCCTTGGAAGACCGCTCCAGCTAGCCCAGGGAGTCGGCCGAAGCCCTCATGAAGCGCGGAATCGCCTCCAGCCCCTTCGGACCCCTCCTGCTGGCCGGAACCGAAGAGTCTCTCTCAGTCGTCTTTTTTGCGATGGCCACCCAAACCGAGCGGCTGGACCAACTCTACCCCGAGGCAAGCTGGCAAAAGGACGACTGCTGGGCAGAAAAGATGGCCGCCAAAATTCTCCGCGGCCCCTCCCTCCCCCTTCGCTTGGAACCCTTGGGCACCGCCTTCCAAAAGAAGGTTTGGACCGCCCTGCAAACGATTCCCAGTGGCAGCACTCGGAGCTACAGCCAAATCGCCCGCCAAATAGGCCAGCCTGGCAGCGCGCGCGCTGTCGGCCAAGCGGTGGGAGCCAACCCACTCGCCCTCGTGATCCCCTGCCACCGGGTGCTTCCGAGCTCGGGCGGTCTGGGAGGCTATCGCTGGGGAGTCGAGCGGAAACGAGCCCTTCTGGCCTGGGAAAGCAGAGACCGGCGGCGCGTCGGATCCCCCACCCCCGCGCCTCCTTCGAGCCAGCAGCAAAATGAGGGGGGCGGAGGCGTAATACCAAGCTGCCGGATAAAGTGGTAGAACGGCCGCGTGAATTTCGGGTCAGACCAAGGCACGACGAGGGCGTGGTGCCGGCACCACAACCGAGGAGCAACGCCGGACTGACCCGAAAGGCACCGGCCCTCCCTCCTCTGCGCGTCAGCGCCTTTCCTAAACCCCTTCTACACTATCGTTCTACCTGTTTATCCGGTCGGTTGGTATTATGCTAGTCGATGCGCATTCGGGAAAGGATTGACCAATGGTTCGCCCAGCAAGGCTGGCAGCCCTTTGACTTTCAAAAAGACCTTTGGCAAGCCTACGCCGCAGGAGAAAGCGGTCTTCTTCACGCGCCCACCGGCCAAGGGAAAACCCTGGCTGCCTTCCTGGCTCCCCTTCTGGCCCACACGCCCTCCGGGCCAGCGCCTTCGGTCGCGCCTCTCACCATTCTTTGGCTGACACCGCTGCGCGCCCTCGCGAGCGATACCGCCCAGAGCTTGGAGCGACCTCTCCTCGACCTCGACCTTCCCTGGACCGTGGCCACCCGCACCGGGGACACCTCCGCCACCCAGCGCAAAAAGCTCAAGCAACGCTTGCCTAGCTGCTTGGTCACGACCCCGGAATCCTTGGCGCTCTTTTTGACTTACCCTGAAACCCGGCAGCGCTTTCGGCATCTGCGCTGTGTCATCGTCGATGAATGGCATGAACTCATGGGCACCAAACGGGGCGTGCAAACGGAGCTCAACCTGGCGCGGCTTCGCGCTTGGCTGCCCGAGCTGAGAACCTGGGGATTGTCCGCCACGCTGGGAAACTTGGACGAAGCCCGCGAGGCTCTCCTCGGAAGCGAGCTCGCCCAGCGGGCCCGCACCCTCCAAGGACGGGCTTTCAAAAAGATCGAAATCGAAACCCTCCTCCCAGAGGAAATCGAGCGCTTCCCCTGGTCCGGGCACTTGGGCATCCGCATGCTGCCCCAGGTCGTGAAACGACTCCATGCCGCTCACTCCACCCTTCTCTTCACCAACACCCGCAGCCAAAGTGAAATCTGGTTCCAAGCCCTCCTCGACTTCCAGCCGGAACTGGCCGGCCGCATAGCTCTCCATCACGGCTCCATTGATCGCAAGGCTCGCCAGCTAGCCGAAGAAGGCCTCAAGCAAGGAGACCTCCTGGCGGTGGTCTGCACCTCGTCCCTCGACCTCGGGGTGGACTTCTCCCCCGTGGATCAAGTGGTGCAAATTGGCTCTCCCAAGGGCATCGCACGGCTCCTCCAGCGGGCGGGTCGCTCGGGCCATGCGCCCGGCCAAGTGAGCCGGATTCTCGGCGTGCCTACGAATGCCTTTGAGCTGGTGGAATTCGCTGCCGCGCGGGACTCCCTCGAAATCGGCCAAGTGGAACCTCGCACCCCCTTGCGAAACAGCCTGGATGTCCTGGTGCAACACCTGGTCACCTGCGCTCTCGGAGGGGGCTTCGAGCCCGCCGCCATGCAGAAAGAAGTCCTCTCCAGCCACGCCTTCGCCGAGCTGAGCGAGGCGGACTGGGAATGGGCGCTGCGCTTTGTCACCACCGGTGGGCGCGCCCTCGGCGCCTACCCGCACTACCGCAAGGTCGTGGAGCTAGAGGGACTCCACCGGGTCACCGACCGGCAGCTGGCCCAGACCCACCGCATGACCATCGGCACCATCACGAGTGATACCGCCATCTCGGTCCGCTACGCCAACGGGCAGCGGCTGGGCACGGTCGAAGAATGGTTCATCAGTGGCATCAAGCCCGGAGGCCAATTCGCCTTCTCTGGCAAGCGCTTGGAACTGGTGCGTTTTCGAGACTTGGTGGCGACCGTCAAACCAGCCAGCCAACCCAAAAAGGGCCAGATCCCCTCTTGGCAAGGCGGGAAAGCCCCCCTCTCGAGTGAACTGGCCTTGGCCGTGGCCGAGCGCTTGGCGCAGCCCGCCTCTCCCGACGACCCCATTGAGCTGAGCAAGGTCCGCCCCATCCTCGATCTCCAGCAGAGTTGGTCCCACCTCCCCTCGCGCGAACGCCTCCTCATCGAACTGACCGAAACCCGGGAGGGACAACACGCCTTTCTCTATCCCTTCGCGGGCCGCCTGGCCCACGAAGGCTTGGGCAACCTGGTGGCCTTCCGTCTCGCCCGCGAAAACCCCGCCTCCATTAGCATCTCAGTGAACGACTACGGCTTCGAGCTACGGGCACGTCAGGGTCTCTTTCTCGATCGAGAAAGTTGGCGGCAAGCGCTTGTTCCGGCAAATCTATTGGATGACTTGCTGGCCTGCCTCAACACCGCCGAACTGGCCAAACACCACTTCCGGGAAATCTCCCGCGTGGCCGGTCTCGTGCTCCAAGGCTTCCCGGGCCAACCCAAAAGCAATCGCTCTCTCCAAGCCAGCAGCGGCCTTCTCTATGAGGTCTTCGCCCAGTATGATCCGGAAAACCGCCTCCTAGGCCAAGCCCGTCGGGAAATCCTCGAACGCCAGCTCGATCTCACGCGACTCAAAGCCACCCTCGAGCGGCTGGAAACCATTGAAATCGACCTCCTCTACTGTCCCCGCCTGACCCCCTTGGCCTTCCCCCTCTGGGCCCAGCAGCTCCACACCCACCTCAGCACCGAAGACGCCACCACCCGACTGGAAAACATGCTGGCCGACCTCACCCAGGAAGCCAGCCGCGGAAAAGTCGAATCTCCAGAAGTGCTCTCCTGATCTTCTCCCCGAGGCGAAACCCTCTCCCCTCTTAGGAATTGACCAAATGAACAGTTGTTCTAAACTCTCCCCTCATGAAGGTAGCACGCATCCGGGACCTCCCCGAGCAGGAGCAACCCCGGGAAAAGCTCGCGGCTCGCGGTCCCCACGCCTTGGGGGATGCGGAGTTATTGGCCATTCTTTTGCGCACCGGCACCGTCCAGCGGGATGTGGTGGCGCTCTCCCGCTTTCTCCTGAGCGAGTTTGGTGGGCTCGATGGGATCGCCCGGGCCGAGTTCCAGGAACTCGCCAACGTCTCCGGCTTGGGTCGGGCCAAGGTCTGCCAGTTGAAAGCCGCGCTCGAGCTGGCTGTCCGCCTGGCTCGGGAGCGGCTCCGGGAAGAACCTCTTAATCACCCCAAGGCCGTCTATCGTTACCTCGGCTTGGAGCTTCAGCAGTTGCCGGTGGAATCGCTCCGCGTCATCCTCCTGGACGTGCGGCTTTGTCCCCAGCGAGCCATCGAAATCACCCGCGGCTCCGTGAATGAGAGCATCGCCCATCCGCGGGAGATTCTTCGCCCTGTCATCGCCCATTCCGGCTACGGTTTTGTTCTCGTCCACAATCATCCCTCGGGCGATCCCACGCCCAGCCAGGCGGATCGCGCCGTGACCAAACGAGTGGCAGAAGCGGCCGAGCTCATGCAAGTCCGCTTCTTGGACCACCTCATCATTGGCTTGCCTTCGCCCGGCCGCGAGCCTTACTACAGCTTCCAAGAAGAAGGCCTGTTATGAGTCACATTCACCCCACTGCCCTGGTCGATCCCACTGCCGAACTGGGTCAGGACGTGGAAGTGGGTCCCTTTGCCCTGGTCGGGGCCGGGGTGCGGATTGGCGAGGGGACTCGGATCGGCCCACGGGCTACCATTTTGGGGGACACGCACCTGGGAGAAAACAACACCGTCGGCGTGGGGGCCGTCCTGGGAGAGCCTCCCCAGGACTTGAGCTTCGATCCCAGCCAGCCCAGCTCCCTCACCATCGGAAAGGGCAATACCTTTCGCGAATACGTCACCATCCATCGCAGCGCTTCCACGGAGGGAGTCACCTCGCTGGGGGATGACAATTTTCTCATGGCCAACGCGCACGTCGGGCATGACTGCCATCTAGGAAACGGCAACATCCTGGCCAACGCCGTGCTCCTGGGAGGGCATGTCACGGTGGCCGATCACTGTTTCTTCGGAGGCGGAGCCGTCTTCCACCAGCAAATCCGCATCGGCTCTTTCGTCATGGCCCAAGGCATGGCGGGCCACTCCCAAGACGTCCCTCCCTACCTCATGACCGCCGGGGTCAATCAGGTGGCGGGGATCAACGTGGTGGGCTTGCGGCGAGGCGGTTTTTCGGCGGCCGAGCGGAAGGAAATCAAGGAGCTCTTCCGGCTCCTCTACCGCAGGGGATTGAACTTTCCCCAAGCCCAGGCGGCCATCGCCGAGGGCACCTGGGGGGAGGCGGCGGAGGCCTTCGTCCAGTTCCTTCAGGCAGACTCCAAAAAAGGAGTGCTCACTCGATTGGCCGCTGATTGAGGATCTCGCTCGTCCCGGCCTTGTCATCCTCGGAGGGGCAGGCTATGACAAGACAAGCCGCCCTGCCCGCCTCCCATGATCCGCCGCTTTCTTGCTCTCTTGTTTGTCTCGGGGCTCGCTGCCCCCCTCGCCTGGGGGCAGGGCTTGGGAAATCTCACCGAGCTGGGCTCGGAAGTGCTGATCAACAACGTGGGCGGGGTCGATCTCGATCCGGAGACAGGGGTCGTCGTCTACCAGAAATCGGTCCGCATCGCCTACCAAGGGACAGAAATCTTTGCGGATGAAGCCACCTACCACACGCAAGAGGGCTTGGTGCGCGTTCGAGGCAATGTCGTGATCTACCGCGATGGGGACGTCTTCGCGGGGGAGGAGGCCACTTACTACCTGGAGACCGATGACCTCGACGGCAGCCGCCTCCGCACCCTCTATGCCCAGGGAGACGGGACCCTCTTTTTCAAGGCAAAGGACTTCCGATCCAACACCGCCGATCTTTCCCTGATCGAAAACCAACAGGCCACCCTCACCACCCACGACAGCCGCAATCCCAACTGGCGGATCGAATCGCGGGAAATTGACATCCTCAACGATTCCGAGTTAGGCGAGGTGGATCGGATCATTCTCCGAAACAGTTGGATCTACGCGGGCGACCAGAAAATCTTTTGGCTGCCCTACGCCTCCATCCAGCCGGACAGCCAGCTGGGGTATCGGGTTCTCCCAGGCTACCAAAGTGAATGGGGTGCCTTTCTTCTGAATAGTTACGGCCAACTGCTCGGCCGCGACCGCCACACCCTGGCGCGTTATGAATTGGACTTGCGCCAGGAACGTGGCTTAGCCGGCGGGGTGGAATTCACCTCCATGCGCTGGCGGGGGCAGGACGAAATTGGCCGCCTTTACCTCTATTATGCCGACGATGGCGATCCCGCCCAAACGACCGCTTCCACCTCCCGCTCCCCAGTGCCCGATCGCGAACGCTACCGGGTCAATCTCCAGCATCGGATTTATCTCAAGGGCCACGATGACGAATACAGCCAGTCCCCCGAGGGAGACGGGATCATCCTCTCCCGTCGAGGAGAGCCTCGGGATGACAGCCTCTTCTTGGATATCGATCTCAATCTCCTGAGCGATGACTTCTTCTATGAAGACTTCTTTCAATCGGAGGCGCAAACCGACCCCCGGCCCGACAACCTCATCCAGTTGGTCAAACGCTATCCCCAAGGCACCTTCACTCTCCTGGGACGTTTTCACATCAATGACTTCTACCAGACCGACCAGCGTCTCCCTGAAATCGCCTTCGACTTCACCCGCCAACCTCTCTTCGAGAGTGGCTTGTTCTATGACGGATCGACCAGCCTCGGCTACTACGAAGAGCAGCTCGGAGACTTCACCGAAGAGACCCGCCGCCGACGCATCGAATTTCTGGAGTCCCAGCCGAGCACGGTCGAGAACCTCAATGAGTTGACCGCCCTGCAGAACTCCCTTCTGACCCCTTCCTTCTTCCGTTTCGACAGCTTCCACCAACTTTCCCGCCCCACCACCTTCTTCGGTTGGTTGAATCTGCTGCCTAAGATTGGCGCGCGCGCCACCTCTTACACCGGGGTGAATGGCCTGGCCTCCGAGGATGAATTTCGCTTTCTTTTCAACGCCGGGATCGATGCCTCCACCAAGTTTTCCCGTCGCTATCCCGGGATCATCTCGCGGGCCTTCGGCTTGGACGGTCTTTTGCACGTCTTCGCGCCCTACGTGAATTTTTCCTACCTCGCCGGAGAGGATTTCAGCGAAGACTACCCGGCCATTGATCGACTCACCCCCGTCACCTTTCTCCGTCCTCTCGACGCGGGACAATTCACCGCGGTCGATCAAATCAGAGATTGGAGCCTCCTGCGGCTCGGCTTTCACAATCGATTCCACACCAAGAGAGATGGCCGGAGCTTTCGTTGGCTGGAGGTGAACAACTACCTCCAGGCCTTTTTGAATGATCCGGAAGAGGATCGGGATTTCTCCAATTTTTTCACCGAGCTTCGCTGGCGGCCGGTCCCTTGGGGGAGTTTTGCTCTGGACTCTCAGCTTCCTCTTCTCGACGACCCTTCGAACTTCACAGAGATCAACAGCTCGGCCAACTGGATGCCCACGGACAATCTGAGCTTCTCACTCGGCTACAACTACCTCTCCGGCCATCCCGTCTTCGCCAATGGCAACCGGATCTCCCTGCTAGCCTACCGACGTCTCTCCGATGAGTGGGGCGTGGGCATTCGTGAGATCATCGAGCTAGAAGAAGGCACTCTCGAACTCCAGCAATACAGCCTCTACCGGGACTTGACCAGTTGGACCGCTGCGCTGGGGGTGGTCATCCGGGACAACCAAAGGGACGAGCTCAACTACGGCCTGGCTCTCACTCTCTCACTCAAAGGCTTCCCGGGGGCTACCGCGCCCGTGAACTTTGAGCCCTCGGGCTTGGCTCAATGAGCCGCGCCTTGGCGCTGCAAGTTCTCCAAAAATGGGAGAACGGCTCCCACTTTGCCGAAGATCTCCTTCGCCCAGCCAGCGCTTCGCTTCCCGAGCGGGACCGCGCCTTTGTGCGCCACCTGGTCTACGGCGTCCTCCGAAACCGCCTTCTCTTGCAGCACTGGAGCAGACAGCTTCGTCGGCAGAAGTGCTCTGCCCGCGTCGAGAGACTCTTGCAGTTGGGCCTCCTGGAAACGCTCCTCTCTCCCGCGCCCGCCGCCTACGCCAGCGTGAATGAATGCGTGAAACTGGCCGGTTCTGCCAAGGCTTTGGTGAACGCCGTTCTTCGCCGAAGCCTTCGTGAGCGGGGCGAACTGCTCGCGAGCGTCCAGCAGCTCCCCTGGGAAACCCAATACTCCACCCCGGCTTTTCTCATCCAGCGCTGGCGAGCCCATTTTGGAGAAGCGTCCACTTGCGCCCTCTTGAAGTGGAATCAAGAACCCGCCCCCCTCACGGTGCGCTGGAACCGCTTGCAAGGGCCGCCTCCCACCCCTCTCCCCGCCAACTGGAAACCCTTGCCTGCCTGGACGGACTTTTACCAAGTGGACTCCCTGCCGCTGGCGGAATTGTCGAGCGGACAGCTCTACGTTCAGGATCCGAGCACCTCGCTGGCGACGAGCCTTCTCCAAGCCCGGCCCGGGGAAAGGATTTTGGACGCTTGCGCTGCCCCCGGCGGAAAAACCGCCCAACTAGCTCAATCCATGAACAACACGGGGCAACTCTTCGCGAGCGACCGCGACCCCCAGCGGCTGGCCCGGCTGAAAGACAATCTCGCCCGACTGGGTGTCCAGAACGCCTGCCTCCAAAAAGGGGACGCCACTCGGATCGACTCCTCGGGCGAACCTTTCGACGGGATCCTCTTGGACACTCCTTGCAGCAACAGCGGCGTCTTTCGTCGTCGTATCGATGCCCGCTGGAGACTGAGCGAAGCTTACTTCGAGGAAGTGACCCAGCTCCAGCGGCGCATGATCGAATCGGCCTGGCAGGCCCTGAAACCAGGCGGCCGCCTCGTCTACAGCACGTGCAGCCTCGATCCGGAGGAGAACGAAGCCGTGGTCCGCACAGTGAGTGAGACCCTACCGGGCTTGCTGGCGATCGAGTCCCGCGACACCAAGCCCTTTCGCGAAGGCGTCGACGGAGCCTACGCCGCCCTCCTGCGAAAGGCGCCCCGCGATTGACAGGGGCTGGCAACCAACCCATCTTTTTGCATGCGGGGTTTTTTCAGCTTTTTTGTCTCGGTGCTCTTGATCGCGGTGACCGGTTTGGCGGCCTTCTACTTCTTCGACACCAACAAAAACCTCCGCTACGAGCGCTCTGATCGCCCGGACATCATCGTGCTGGAGCGGGAGAATCCCGCGAACGAGCCATGAGGACATACGGCCGGTCGCGGGACCAATGGCGGTCCTCAATGATGGCTAGCTCTTCCCACGCACCCCAAAGCGCCTCCAACTCGCCACGCGAAGACTCCAGCTCGTCCTGAAACAGGAGGAGATAATCCGGACGGGCCTCCTGCGGGTCGTTCCGGCTGCCCCATTCCTCGACCGGCCCCTTGAAATAAAAGACTTGGGGCATGTAGCCCATCTCGAGAAGAACCACTGGCTCCACCCGATCCGGCGGCAAATGGGCTTCGATGGCCTCCGCCACCGGTGTGAATTTCATGCGGTGGCTCAAGACCGCTTCCGCGAGGTAGGCATAGGCAAAACTGACCGAAACCAAGCCCAAACCCAGATGCAGGACGAGCCCATAGTCACGATGCGCCCTCCGCCCAGACCGTGCGACATATAGCAAAGTGAAACTGGCCAACAAGAGGGCGGCCACCCCGAACTCCACCCCGGGGGCCCAGGAAAAATCCTTCTCACGGGTGTAGACCACGATCCCGAGGCTGGCCACGATCGCCACCACCGCGCCCACCAGACCGGCCATGGCGCCCAAGAAACTCGCGATTTTTTCCCCTCGCTCTCCCAAGCCTCGTCCCACCAACTCTCCCGCTAGTAAGCAGACCGGAATGATGAGGTGGAGGGTGAAGCGCGGCCGCGAGGTCGGCAAAATCGCGATCGCGAAATAAGCGATCACGAGCCCCCAGAAAAGAGCCAGGAACCTGCGACGGCTTTCCACGATGGCCACGTCCCCCCGCCGCCAGCGCCAGAAGCCCAAAGGGACCAAGGCGACCCAGGGCAGAAAATTGAGCCAGCCTTGAAAGGTCTGCCGAATCCAATGGCCCAGCGGGACCTCCGTATCGAAGGTCATCCGCTCAGCTAGCTGCTGCCACCAGACCGCCGAGACCTCCCATTGCTCCCCGGAAGGACCGGTGGCTCCCGCCATCCGCTCCTGGCTGAGCCAAAACCAAGGCGCGGCCACCGCCGCAAAGACCAGCCAGCCCACCAAGTGCGCCGGGTGAAGGAGAAAGAATCGATTGCGATGCGCCACGCTCAGCGAAATGGCCAGGACATAAAAGTAGAAAACGTGGAGAGGGCCTTTGATGACCATGCCCCCTCCCAGAAGAGCCATCGCCAGGAGCCAGGCTTGCCAGGGTCTCTCTTTCTCAATCGCACTCCACCAAACCAGCCAAGCAAGGCCGAAGAGCGATACATAAAGCGCCTCGATCTCGATCAGACGGGCCTTCTCCAGCATGCCGACCGAAGCCAGAAAGAAAAAGGCGGCCAAAAAGGCGCTTCGCCGACCCATCACCCCCTCCCCCAGAAGCAAAAACCCGAGGCCACAGGCCAAGACACCCAGGACAGAAGGGAGGCGGGCGGCCCATTCGTCCTGACTGCCGGTTAGCAAAAAAGAAGCCGCCACGGACCAATTGATCCCGGGCGGCTTCCGAAAGTATTCCTGCCCGGCGATCCGAGGAATGAGCCAGTGGCCTGACTGGATCATCTCCCGGGCCGGCAGCACGCGGCGCGGCTCCTCGCCCCTCAACTCCCGTGAACCGAGTCCGGGGAGATACATCCCGGCCCAGAGGAGCAGTAGGAGGGCGATGGCTTGCCAGCGCGCCATGGCGAGGGGTTTTTAGGCGTTCTGTTCTTCGGCTTTCTTGGCCTCTTCTTTGAGGATGGCGCGGCGACTCATCTTCACGCGCCCTTTGTCATCGATCCCGATGCACTTGGCCGTGATGGTATCGCCCACTTTCACGATTTCCTCGACCGTCCCGACCCGGCGATCAGCCAGCTCGGAGATGTGGATGAGGCCGTCCTTCCCGGGGATGACCTCCATGAAGGCGCCGAAGTTGGTCGTGGAGACCACCTTGCCGGTGTAGCTCTCACCCACTTCGATCTCGGCCGTCACTCGCTTCACCAGTTGGATCGCACGATCCAGGCCTTCCTTCTTGAGGGCATAGATGTGGACCGTGCCATCATCCTGAATGTTGATATCGGCACCGGTCTCGGCCTGGATGGCCTTGATGTTTTTGCCGCCTGGGCCGATGACATCGCCGATCTTGCTGGGATCGATCTTGATGGACTCGATCCGGGGAGCGAAGGGGCTCAGCTGCCCGGGAGCACTGATGGACGCGGCCATCACTTCCAGCACCTTGCCGCGGCCCGCCTGAGCCACGCGAATCCCCTCTTCCAAAATAGAGAGCGGAATCCCGGGGAGCTTGAGGTCGAGCTGGTATCCCGTGACGCCCTCGCTGGTGCCACAGAGTTTGAAGTCCATATCGCCGTAGAAATCTTCGCTCCCGATGATGTCGAGGAGAACCTTGTGCTCCTTAAGCGATCCGTCTTCATTGAACTCCGTCACGAGCCCCGCTGAGATTCCGGCTACGGGCGCCTTCAGGGGCACCCCAGCGTCCAGCAGAGACATGGTGCCAGCACATACGGTGGCCATGGAAGTGGAACCGTTGGATTCCATCACTTCAGAGGAAACGCGCATGGCGTAAGGAAAGTCTTCCTCATCCGGGATGACGGGAGCAATCGAGCGCTCGGCCAGGGCACCGTGCCCGATTTCCCGTCGATTGAGCCCGCCCATCCGTCCGGTTTCTCCCACCGAGAAAGGCGGGAAATTGTAGTGGAGAATGAAGCGCTTGCTGTCTTCTCCTCCGGCATAGTTGTCGAAATACTGTCGCTCATCCGCCGGCGCCAAGGTAGCGACCCCGAGGGCCTGGGTTTCCCCACGAGCAAAGAGAGCCGAGCCGTGCACTTGCTTGGGGAGCACTCCGGATTCGGCCGAGAGAGGACGGAGGTCGTTGATGCCCCGTCCATCGGCCCGCTGGCCTTTCTCCATGATGCTGATGCGGAAAGCCTTTTTCTGAATGTATTCAAAAACTTGCTCAATCTCAAAGTCGCTCGTCTCGGGAAAGCGCTCCTTGATGGCCGCTTCCACTTCATTCCGGAGGGCCCCCACCTTTTTGCCTCGCTCGACTTTCGACGGAGCGTAAATGGCTTCCTCAATCCGGTCGCCCGCGATTTCGTAACCCACCTCAAGCAGTTCGTCTTTGGCCACGCTGACCTCGAACTCTCGTTTCGCTTTCCCGCAGAGCCCCACCAGTTCTTCTTGGGCTTCGACCAGCTTTTGAACATTGGCTTGGGCGAAATGAAGCGCCGCGATGAAATCATCCTCGGGCAGCTCCTCAGCGGCCCCTTCGATCATGATGACATCGGTCTTGTTGCCGACGTAGACAAGATCCAGATCGCTTTCTTCGCGCTGGTCGAAAGTGGGATTGATCACGAAATCACCTTCGATTCGCCCCACTCGCACCGCCCCAATGGGTCCGGCAAAGGGGATGTCAGAAATGCAGAGAGCGGCCGAAGCCCCGTTCATGGAGAGAATGTCCGCGTCATTGACGCCATCGGCGCAAAGCAGCAAAGCCACGATCTGGGTATCGTAGAGGTAGCCTTTGGGGAAGAGAGGGCGCAGGGGGCGGTCCGTCATCCGGCAGGTGAGAATCTCCTTTTCGGTGGGACGCCCCTCCCGCTTGAAGTAGCCTCCTGGGAAGACGCCCGCCGCGGAGGCTTTTTCTTTGTATTCGACCGAAAGAGGGAACCAACTTTGGCCCTCTTTGATTTTGGGTTGGGAGACCGCGGTCACGACCATGACGGTCTCACCGCATTGGACAGTGACCGCGCCGTCGGCCAGACGGGCCATTTTTCCGGTTTCGATCGTGATGGGATTCTCGCCGACTTGGCAAGTGATGGAGTGGATACTCATGGTTTTTGATTCTATAAGTTAGGAGAGGGAAAAAAGGGAGTCCGATCGCAGAGCGGCTCGGAGGAAAGAGGGCCGAAGCCAAGCGCCCGGTCACAACGCATGAAGAAGACGCCCTCAAACGGAGGTCGCTTGGGAGAGGACGAGGTTAACGGCGCAAACCAAGTTCTTGGAGCACTTTGCTGTAGCGCTCCTCGTTGGTGCGTTTGAGGTAGTCCAAGAGCTTGCGGCGACGAGCCACGAGCTTCAAAAGGCCGCGTCGGGTCGAGAAATCCTTTTTGTGCCCCGAAAGATGCTCGGTGAGGTGGGTGATGCGCCCTGTTAGAAGGGCGATCTGGACGTCCGCGCTGCCGGTGTCCTTTTCGTGCAGCTTGAGTTGGTCTAGGGATGTGGCTTGTGCAGTCATTTTTTGTCAAATCGACCCTCAGACCGACTTGGCCCGAGACCCCCCCGGATTGGAAGGGGCGGAATTAAATCACAATTGCCAGGAACATCAAAAGAAACTTTGGATTTTGCCGAGGCCTCGCTCCCTCGAAAATTGATCCACCCCCCCCTCAACCGATTGCCGACGCGTCTCGTAAAGGATGCAGGCATTCCGCCTTCCGATTCTTTGGAAACCGAACCCACCAACTCTCACGACTCCATCTATCCGGTCATGTCCTTGCCGGGAAGTTGTCTTTTGCCAACCGGCGTCTTGCCCCTCTACATCTTCGAGGAGCGTTTCCAAAAAATGCTGGAGGAGGCTCTCTCGGGCGACCGAATGTTCTGCATCGGGACCCGCGTTTCCGGTGAAGACACTCCATTGCGCTTTTCTTCCCTGGGCTTGATTCGAGCCTGTGTCACCCGGCCCGATGGCACGGCCCATCTCATTCTTCATGGCCTGCGGCGGGTGGAGTTTGTGGAGTGGTTCTACGATCAACCTTATGACCGCGCTCGTGTTCGGTCGATCCCGACCGAAGGACTGAACGCTCCCGAGGTGGACGACGAACTGGAGGAACTTCGATCGATCGTCCGGGAGCAACTCCTGCCCCAAGTGGTCAATTCCGACTCTCTCGCCCAGCACTTGGAAACCATTGAGGATCCCGAAAGCTACGCGGACACCATCGCTTGCAACTTTGTGAGTGAAATGGAGGACCTCCAAGTCCTTTTAGGAGAGCCCCGTCTGGGGAGGCGTTTGGGGCACCTTCGCCACATGTTGAGCGCTCTTTTGGAGAACTCGCAGGCCTGAGGGCGCTCAAAGGTCGATTTCGTTGTAACGCTGCATGAGATAGCGATCCGTCATCCCCGAGACGTAGTCGCAAACGGTTCGTTCCAGACCCTGCTCCTCCAACCGCCGTCGAGTCGTCTCCCCCAGGCGCTCGGGATGGTGCAAATAAAACTGGAAGACCCGGCGGAGCATATCGCACCCCCGATCGTTGGCTCCTTGGACTTCCGGGTGGTAGTAAAAGTATTGGAAGAGAAACCGCCGCAGCTCACGGTTCATTTCCGTCTGCTCCTGGCTGTAAGCGATCAAGGGCTTGGGAAATCGACGGACCTCATCGGAGGTTTCCACCCCGGCTTCCTGGATGCGCCGAGAGGACTCGTGCAACACTTCCGCCACCTCGTAATCGATCAAACTGCGGACCACATAGCGTTGGAATCGTCGGCCCTCCAAATGGGGAAAATGCTTTTGCACAAACCGGGCGCACTTTCTCCAAATCTCGAGCTCTTCCAGCTGCTCGGGGAGGAGAAAGCCGTGGGCGATCCCATCGTCCAGGTCGTGGCTGTAGTAGGTGATTTCGTCCGCTCGGTTCGCGATTTGCCCTTCGAGCGAAGTTTGCTGGAAGGCCTCTCGTTGGCCTGTTTCCGGATGAAGCCGCTCGTAGGAGGCCTCATGCTTGCGCAAGCCCTCGAGAACTTCGTAGCTCAAATTGAGACCATCGAAGTTCGGGTAGACGGCCTCGATTTTTTCCACAATGCGGAGACTCTGGAGATTGTGCTCAAAGCCGCCCTGGCCTTCCATCAAGCGGTCCAGCTCTTCTTCCCCAGCGTGCCCGAAGGGCGCATGACCGAGATCGTGGGCCAAGGCAATGACTTCGGCCAAGTTCTCATTCACCCCCAGCGTGCTGGCCAGGCTCCGACTGACCGAGGCCACTTCGATGGTGTGCGTCAAGCGATTGCGGAGATGGTCGCCTGTCCCATTGAGAAAGACCTGGGTCTTGTATTCCAGCCTGCGAAAACTCCGGGAATGAATGACGCGGGCTCGATCCCGTTGGAAGGCCGTCCGATGAGGGTGAGGCGGTTCCGGATGAAGGCGACCGGCTGTCTCCCCCGTCTTCTGGGCAAAGGGCGCCAAAACGGCCAGCTCCGCTGCCTCCAATCGCTTCCTAACTGTCTCGTCCAAGTTCATCCGACTCCCCATTCTTGCCTCCAGGGCTTCACGATCTCCGAAGTCGATCGAGGCGATCTCTCAGAACCCGCTCGGCCCGATCGATCTCGGTCTGCAAGCCACCTGAAGACAACCAGAAGGCGTCCAAAGCGCTCACCGTCTGGCGGACCATGCCATCGTCTGAGGCCACGCTGATTTCCATTTCCGCGGCATACTTGCCGACGAGGCGTTCGATGACATCATCGGCCGTTCGATGGGCCGCGGAGTAAAACACCTGAATCCGATCGGCCTGCTCATCTGCCTGGGTCTTGGCTTGCGTCCCATCGAAAACCACCACCACATGCTGCCCGACCGCATCGGCATAGACTTCTAAGACCCGAACCAACTCCTGACGCGCTCGCCGTCTTTCCGGTCCTTGGTGAAGCGCCCGCAAATCGGGCCACGCATGGATGATGCTGTGGCCGTCCACGATCAAGCAGCGCTCCTGGGACATATTGGCGAAAGTGTCCGCGCAGAAACCCCGCGGTGCCAATCAGGATTCCTGGGACGGGGGCGTTTTCTTAGGAGCGGCCTTTTTCTTGGCGGACTTCTTTTTGGCCGCCTTCTTCTTAGCGGCTTTCTTTTTGGGAGCAGGCGTGGCTTCCTTGGCGGGGGCGGCTTTCTTTTTAGGTGCGGCTTTCTTGCCTCGTTTGGCTGCTACCGCTGCTTCGTCGCGCTCCTTCTTGCGCTTGAGGTATTCCTTCCGCTTGCGCCGTTTTTCCGTCTTGTTGTATTGTTTGCCCATAGATCTTGCAGCCTGCTTTTGGCCGCAGTGGTTTGGCGGCCGGCCTTTGACCTAGCCTCCAATCTTTGGAGTTCAAGATCGAATCCGATTGAAAATCAGCTTGCGTCAAGGGAGGGGCGGCGTATGGACCTCTCATCACAGCATCCTAGCTGTGATCGGAAGTCTCCCGTTGGATTCACGACCTGTTTCGATTCTGGGTCACCCCGGATCCCTGATTTCCCCGAGCCAGACCGGCATCCCCATTTCTTTGGCGGATTCCCTCACTCTCCCTCTCTCGGTCCCTCGCGACCTCCAATTTTCACCGAACCACCTTTCTTTCGCCCATGGCCGCTTCTGCCCCTTCTTTTCGGGTTGGGAAACTCTCCCTTCAGCCGGCTCGAACCCGCCGGAGCCGCTGGCGGCTTTCCTACTGACATGAGTTCCTCTGATTCCGTCCCCGAAGCCAACCCGACCGCCGACCCTTCCGAGCTGGGAGAACAGGCTGTCGAAGAGCCCCCTGCCCCGGTGGCCAAGAAAAAAGCGGCCCGAAAAAAGAAGTCGGCCGAAACCAAACCGCCCGCCTCTCACTCCGTTTCCTCCGACGAGACTCCGGCCTTGCCTAGAGATCCTTCGGAGGGCTCTTCGCCCTCGGTCCCAGAGCGCACGGAGGGGCCTCAGGCGGAGGCTCAGGAGACAGAGGAACGGCCCCAACCACGGCCACCCAAGCGCTCCCGACGTTACCGTGAGCAGCAGGCCGATGAGGAGGAGCCTCCTAGCGACCACCAAGCGGACTCTCCTGAGAGCGGGCCGGAATCGCCTGCCGTTGAGGACGAGACTCGCCCCGGAGGAGGGCGCTCCAAGCGCAAACGCCGCCCTGGCCGCGGCCGAAACCGGGACGAGGAAGGCTTCGACGAGCCCCCGAAAAAGAAGCCGCTTGGCCCGCCCCAGCCCTGCTCCGGTCTACTGGAACTCTCTCCCAAGGGTTTTGGCTTTTTGAGAGTCCCCGATCGCGAATACCGCCAAAGCACCGATGACGTCTTTGTCACGCCTGAGCTGGTGCGCACCCATCTCTTGCGCAATGCGCAGTTCCTCGAAGGCATCGCCCAAGAAGGACACCGGGGGCCCCAAATGACCGAGATCAGTCGGGTCAATGGACGCCCTCCTGAGGACTACCTCCATCTGCCACTTTTTGAGGAACTCACGGCCATCAACCCGAAGGAGCGCATCCGCCTCGAGACCGAAAGCAAGCGCTACACCACGCGCGTCATCGACATGATGACCCCCATTGGCAAGGGCCAGCGCGGTCTCATCGTGGCGCCCCCCCGGACCGGGAAAACCACCATCCTCAAACACATCGCGGAAGCCATCCGCCAAGAACATGAGGACATTCACCTCATCGTGCTGCTGGTGGATGAACGACCCGAGGAGGTCACCGACTTTGCCCGCTCTCTTCCCGGAGTGGAACTCATGGCCAGCTCCAATGACAGCGATCCGAGGAACCACACGCGGATCGCGGAAATGACCATCGAACGAGCCAAGCGACTGGTGGAAGCCGGAGAAGACGTCATCATCCTACTCGATTCCATCACCCGCCTCGCTCGTTCCTTTAACAATCAGACCCGAGGCAAAGGGCGGACCATGAGCGGCGGAATCGATGCGCGGGCCTTGGAGATTCCTCGGCGGCTCTTCGCGGCCGCGCGGAATTTGCGGGAGGGCGGCTCCCTCACGATTGTGGCCACCGCCCTCGTGGAAACGGGCAGCCGCATGGACGACCTCGTCTTCCAGGAATTCAAAGGAACCGGCAATATGGAAGTGGTTCTGGATCGGAGAATGGCGGAAATGTTCATCTACCCGGCTATCAACATCTACAAGTCTGGAACTCGCCGAGAGGAACTCCTCCTTCCCGCCCACCAGTTGGAGAAGACCTACTTCATCCGACGAGGTCTCTCAGGCCACCGACCGGAAGACGCCATGGAGCGCATGCTTTCGCTCATGCAAAAGTTCCACTCCAATGCCCAACTCCTGATGGAGATCAAAGCGCCGAGAGTGGAAGCGTGATGGGGAGACCCGGCCGGTCAAGGACCCGGTAAGTGGAGACTCCGCTAAGTCGCCAAACCCCCACGCGCCATGACCACCTTGCCGGTCCGCACGGTCTCGATGATCTCAAACTGCGAGAACATGCCGACCGCCGCGTTGATCTTTGGGGTGTCGCCCGAGATCATGACAATCATGGAGGTAGGCGTGAGGTCGACCGTTTTGCCTCCGAAGTGCTCTGTGATCTGCAAGGATTGAGATCGCTCCTCCGGGGAACACTTCACTTTGAGCAAAATCATCTCCTTGGTGACGGAATTTTGCGAGGTGTGCTCGAAGCAGTGAATGACGTCGATCAACTTGTTCACCTGCTTGATGATCTGTTCCAGGCCCTCGGGGTCGCCCGAGATGCCAATCGTCATCCGAGAAAATTGAGCGGTTCGCCCCTCCGAGACCACCAGAGAGTCGATGTTGAAACCCCGGCGTGAAAACACCTGGCAAATCCGCATGAGAACCCCTGGCTCGTTGTTGACCAGAATCGAAAGGGTGTGGCCGGCTCCTTGGTTGGACTCCGCGATGGGGGTGTCGGTGGTGACGATGGACATGTAGAAAACTGGGTGAGAAGGGAGGCTTGCAGAATGGAAAGAGAACTGGGTGGACTCGTGGGACAGCTCGGCACGGGGACGGCTGGCCGACTCGCCATCACGTCGATCCCACGGGCTTGGCCATCTTCGTTTTGGGTGGCTCCACCAGCATGTCTTCCAGCGCCGCTCCCGCCGGCACCATGGGGAAGACGTTTTCATGCTTGATGCATTCCGCGTGGATGAGAATGGGGCCGTCGTTGTAAGCCAAGGCTTCCTCAATTTTGCGGGAGACGTCAGCCGGGCGCTTGATATTGACACTCGGAATGCCGTAGGCTCCCGCCAACTTGCAGAAGTCCGGATTGCCCAAGAGATCCACTCCGCTTTCTCGGTTGTCGAAGAAGAGTTCCTGCCATTGGCGCACCATCCCGAGATAGTGGTTATTGAGGACCACGATCTTGACCGGCAATTTGTGGATCTGGGCCGTCGCCAATTCAAAGAGCGTCATCTGAAAACCGCCGTCCCCCGCGATCGAAATCACGCATTTGTCCGGGCAAGCAAACTGGGCGCCGATGGCGGCCGGGAACCCAAAGCCCATGGTCCCAGCTCCTCCGGAGGACAGCCAATGGAACGATTCATCATTGCGATAAAACTGGGCGGCCCACATCTGGTGCTGCCCCACATCGGTCGAGACAATCGCTTTGCCTTCGGTTTGTTTGTAAAGTTCGTCGATCACCTGCTGCATGCGAAGGCCACCCTGCTTTTTGTAATTCAGGGGGAACTTCTTTTTGTAGCCGTCCAGATGGGCTAACCAGTCCTTGGTCTCCAAGCGGCTGACCTGCTGGTTGAGCTGAGTGAGCGCTGCCTTGGCATCCCCGATCACCTGGACGTGCGGGCGAATCATCTTGTCCATCTCCGCTTTGTCGATGTCGATGTGCACGATCTTGGCATCCGCGCAGAACTTGTCAGGCTGCCCGATGATCCGGTCATCGAAGCGCGAACCCACATTGATGAGCAGATCACACTCGACCATGGCCTTGTTGGCATAAGCCGTTCCGTGCATGCCCAGCATGCCGAGGGAAAGCGGGTGCGTCTCCGGGAAGACCCCTTTGCCCAGGAGAGTGCTGGTGACAGGGCAGCCCAGCGTCTCGGCCAGAGTCATCAGCTCCTGGTCCGCCCGCGAGATCATGGCCCCTTGGCCCGCCAAGATCACGGGACGCCTGGCCACCTTGATGAGCTCGGCCGCTTCGGTGACGGCTGCCGGATCGATGTTGAAAGACTCATAGGGATCATACCCCGGGAGCGATAACTCGGGATCCATCTCGCCCCGTAAGGGCCCTTGGGAAATATTCTTCGGCACATCGATCAAAACCGGGCCCGGGCGGCCCGTGGTGGCGATGTGATAAGCCTCGCGCGCGATCCGAGGGAGCGCGTCACTTTCCTTGACCAGGTAGTTGTGCTTCACGACCGGGATCGTGATCCCAAAAATATCCGCTTCCTGAAAAGCGTCCTTGCCCAGCATCCAAGTGACCTGCTGTCCCGAGATCACAATCATAGGAACCGAATCCATCATGGCGGTCATGAGACCCGTGACGGTGTTTCCGGCTCCCGGGCCGGAGGTCACCAGAACGGCGGCTGGCTTGCCGGTGGCCCGCGCGTACCCATCTGCCATGTGGACGGCACCCTGTTCGTGGCGCACTAAGATGAACTTCATCTTGGTCGGCACCGTTTCGAGCGCATCGAAAATCGGGATGGCCGCTCCTCCAGAATAACCGAAGATGTATTCGATCCCGAGGTCATCGAGGGTTTTGATGAGAGCTTGGGCTCCGTCCATTTGGGTTTGGCTCATGGGAAAAGATGGGGTTTTCTCTGAAAATCGATTTCTCGAGCTCCGATTGTCTCTTAAAATAACGATTTCGCAAACAAAAAAGCCATTTTCAGTTTTATCGACCATCCAAAATGCCCCCTACCCCTCAAAAACCCCCAAAAAAGCCGCTCACTCGCGAGGAAATCGCCTCCATTCTGGAACAAATCGCTCTCTTGCTTGAACTCCAGGGAGAAAACCCCTTCAAAATCCGCGCCTACCGCACGGGAGCGGAAACGGTTCGCTCTCATCCGGAAGACCTTCTTCGCCTCGCCCGAGAGCGGCAACTTACCGAGATCAAAGGCCTCGGGAAAGCTCTCCAGGACAAGCTCCACGAATTGGCCACCACGGGCGGCCTGGCTTTTTACGAAACTCTCCGGGGACAATTTCCGGAGTCCCTCTTCGAACTCTTTGAACTGCCCGGCCTCGGACCCAAGAAGATCAAAGTGCTTTATGACAGCCTCGAAATCGATTCGCTGGCCGCTCTCCAAGCAGCCTGCCAAGCGGGGAAACTGGCCCCGCTCAAGGGCTTCGGGAAAAAGACGGAGGAGAAAATTCTGGCGGCCCTCACCTACCACTCCTCCAACGCCAGCCGCTTTCTTATCGATCAAGCGGCGGCCGTGGCCTCGGAACTCCGGGCCTGGCTACGAGCCCATCCCGAAGTGTCTCAGCTCGAAGTGGCGGGGAGTCTTCGCCGGAGTAAGGAGACCGTCCACGATCTCGACTTCCTGGTAGCGGCGCCCGAGGGCAATCAGCTGACCCGAGATTTCGCGGAGGCGGATTTTGCGCAAGAGGTTCTGGCCTGTGGAGAGACCAAAGCCAGCATCCGGCACCGAAGCGGCCTTCCTTGCGACCTGCGGGTGGTCCGCAATGAGCACTTCCCCTTTGCCCTGCAATACTTCACCGGTTCAAAGGAACACAACGTCGCCCTCCGACAGCGCGCTCTCCAGCGCGGCTATTCTCTGAATGAATACCGACTCGAGCCCACCCAAGGCGCCCCCCAGCCCAGTGGCATCGAGACAGAAGAGCAGCTTTATCGTTTCCTTGAGCTCGATTGGATCGATCCCGCCTTGCGGGAGAACCAGGGAGAAATCGAGGCCGCCGAACAGGGAGCCCTCCCCTCGCTCGTGACTTGGACCCAGCTTCGCGGCACCTTTCACAATCACACAACAGAGAGCGACGGCACCGCCACGCTCGCGGACATGGCGGAAGCCGCCATCGACCTCGGCCTGCAATATCTCGGGATCGCCGACCATTCCAAAAGCTCCTTCCAAGCCAATGGCCTCGACGAAACACGGCTCCTACAGCAGATCGAGTCCGTTCGGGACCTCAACCAAAGCTACGCGGAACAAGGGGTCGATTTCCGCCTCTTCAGCGGCTCCGAAGTCGACATCTTGAAGGACGGCCGGCTCGATTTCGATGACGAATTGCTGGCCCAGCTGGACTACGTGGTCGCCAGCGTCCACAGCGCCTTCTCCCTTCCAGAGGAGGAAATGAGCGCGCGCCTCCTGCGTGCCATTGAGAACCCGCACGTCACCATGCTGGGCCACCTCACGGGTCGCCTTCTCTTGAAACGCGAGCCCTACGCTCTCGACATCCCGAAGATCCTGGAAGCCTGCGCCCGCACCGGAACGGTCATCGAGCTCAATGCCCACGCCCGCCGTCTCGACCTGGACTGGCGGTGGTGGAAAAGGGCCAAGGAAAAGGGGATTCTCTGTAGCATCAATCCCGACGCTCATTCCCCCTCAGGACTCCAGCATCTCCGCCACGGGGCCGAAGTCGCCCGCAAGGGCTGGCTGACGAAAGCAGACGTGCTCAACACCCGGACGCGCCCGCAGATCGAGCGCTTTCTCCAAACCGGAAAGCCTAGGGCTTCGAAGAGCTGAGCAAACTCTTGAGCTTCCGGCCCAAGCGAGCCAGGCGGGACTTCGAGGAGCGCTCTTCGTCGAGAATCTGCGCATAGCGGATCAGGCCAATGGGCGTGGCGTATTGCGGATTCTCGAAGGTGGCCGTGATGCCGCTGATGGCCGAGCTGGCGCTGGGCCGGTGGACCGGCATTTGAAAGAGATTGGCCACCGCTTGATCAATCCCGTGCAACTGGCTGGTCCCTCCAGTCAAAAAAATGCCGGAACTCAGGCGATCCAAGTAGCCGGTTGGTTGCAAGCGCTTCTTAATGAGATCAAAGATCTCATGGATACGGCTCTGGATGATGGAGTCGAGCAATTCGCGCTCGATCTCCCGACCCACAAATTGCATGTCATCTTCAAGGTAGACATTCTCGCTGGCCTCGGCTCGTCCAGGAAGAGCGCTCCCTTCCTCCACTTTCAGCTTTTCCGCCACCGATTGGGGAATCCGCAAAACCACCGCGATGTCATTGGTGATATGATCCCCTCCCAGGGGCACGCAACCGGACGCGGCCATCACCCCATCTTCGTAGAGTACATAGTCCGTGGCGCCCGCGCCGATGTCGAACACGAGCGCGCCATCCTGTTTGGCTTGCTTGGTCAAAACCACTTGGGCGGAGGCGATGGGGGCAAAGACCACATCCTCCACCTCGAGCGGAATCTCCCGCACGCAGCGGATGGAGTTGGAAAGCCGGGTCCGGATGCCATGGATGATATGATAATCCGCTTCCAAGCGCTGGGCCATCATGCCGACGGGATCCAAGACGCGGTCCTGCCCATCGAGGTAGTAATAGCGCACTACGCTATGCAGAATGATATGGCTCTCCGGGAGATCGACCTCGCGAGAAATGTTCTTCACCTCTTCGAGATCCCCTTCGGTGATTTCGTTTTGGTCCTCGGGGATGGTGATGCACCCCCGGTTGGTGAAACTCTGAACGTGCCCGCCCGTCACGCTGAGAAAGACACTCCGGATGATGACATCGCTCAAATCCTCGGCTCGCAGCAAGGCGTCGTTCAGGCAGGTCTTGGCCACCTTGAAATCGACGATCTCCCCCTTGCGCACCCCTCGAGAAGGGGCGTGGCCCACTCCCAAAATCTTGATGGCTCCATCTGGGCGGACCTCTCCCACCACCACCGCGATCTTGTGGGTGCCGATCTCCAATCCAACGTGGATACTACTCTTGGCCATGGCGAAAGGGGTCAGCGGGGGTGAAGAATGGCCTCGATTTCCTCCGCCAGATCGAGGGGGGGTGCCGGAGAGTCTTCGAGAGCCGGGGGCGGGATGGGCGGCCCTTCCCCCGTGGCCTCCCTCTCGACCGGCCGGGCCTTTCGGACCGGCAAATCCAGCTCTCCGAAATCCGCCTGGTCGGCAAAGCGCGCCGCCAAATTCGTCTTCATCATGAGGTTGAGAGACTCCAGCTCTCTCCCACTGCTCTCCACGTAGGACAGCACCACATCCAAATCGGCGATCTGCCGCTCCAAGTCTTCCTTGCGAAAAAGAACGCTTTCGCCGGACTCCAAGCGGAGCTCGAGGGAGAAGGCATTGCGCACCGCGAGGTCCTTGACCGCCAGCGGATGATGCGGAAGCCGCTCCTCCAAAAGCCGCAGGAGGCGCATGGCGTGCCCCACCTCGGGTGGCCGGATGGCTTCCTGGGACAGCTCTTCCTCCAACTGATCCACTCGCACAATCGGGAGCGTCAAAAACTCCCGCTTCAGGCTCGAGCAGGGAAAAACCACTCCGTCGGCATCGATGAGGTAGCCCCCTTGTGACACGCGGGGCCGCACCCCCCTCCCCGGACAAAAGAGCCAAGCCCGGGCCCGACGCTCCTCAATCCTCAGGGAAAGGGTGTCGGGAAAGCGGCGAGCGACCTCCGCCTGAGCGATCAGAGGATGAGCCGCCAGCCTGGCTTGGATGGCCTCCATCTCCAGCTCCAACAGACTTTGGCCCAACCGAACGCCGGCCAGCGCGCGAACTTGGGCCTCCGACAAAAGATCGCCGCCCTCCACCTGAACTCGCTCCAGCCGGAAAGGCCCGTCTTCCGAAAGAAAGCCCTGATAAACGCGGGTCATGCCGTAGACCGCCCCCCCGCCGAAAGACACCACCAAAAGCCAAAGGGTCAGCATTCGCACCCGTCGCCAGCACCGCTGCCGGTGGGAACGCCGCGAGTCCACCCGCACATTGAGCCCGCGAAAGGCCCTCGCCCCCGGCTTGGAAGCCGCATTTTGGCGGGGGCGACCGGGAGGCGATTTGCGGCGACGGTTCATTGGTTAAGTGACCTTAAGCAAAAAATCGGGTAAAGGAAAGCTCGGCGATTCGCTGGCAGAGATCGCCAAAAGAATAGCCCACCACTCCGGCCGCTTTCGGCAGCAGACTGGTGCTCGTCATGCCGGGAATGGTATTGACCTCCAGGACAGAGGGCCCGCCTTCCTCGGGCAGGAGGACATCGACCCGGGAATAGACCTCGACCCCGAGAGCGTCATGGGCCTGCTTGGCGGCCGCTTGGACCGCTTGGGTCAGCTCGGCCGGGAGATCGGCCGGCACGATGTAGTCACTCCCGCCCCCGGACTTTTGCAGCCAGGGATACTTGTTCTTCATGTCGTAAAAGCCGTCTTGCGGTTGGATGTGCACGATGGGGAGCACCTCCTGGCCCACGATGCCGACTGTCAACTCCTTGCCTGGCACAAACTCTTCCACCAAAGCCACCTCACTGAATCTCCCCACGTCCGCGAGGGCGGCTGGGATTTGGCGCTCGTCCTTCACGATGTGCACCCCCACGCTCGAACCCTCGCGGGGAGGCTTGATGACACAGGGCACGGGCAGGTTGGGAGGCTGGCTGAGCGCGATCTCGAGAGTCTCCCAGCGCGGCGTGGGAACCCCCGCTTTTTCGAAGACCTCTTTGCTGTCGATCTTATCGAAAGCCCGCTCGCTGCTGGCCGCACCCGCTCCCGTGTAGGGAAGACCCCGTGCCTCCAAAAGGCGCTGCAGCTGGCCATCTTCGCCAAAGGTCCCATGGATGACATTGAAGGCCAGAGTGACCTCGGGGGGGAGCGCGAAGTCGTCTCCCTGGACATCGACGCCCACCACCTGGTAGCCTTTTTCCCGGAGGGCCTCTTCGACACTGGCGGCCGAGGCCAAGGAGATTTCACGCTCGGAGCCGGGGCCGCCTTGGAGCACCGCAATGATCGCTTGGTCTGGCAGTCGTTTCATGAATCAAAAATCGTTTCTTCGCCCAAAATCTGGACCTCAGGATGCAGATCGAGTCCCCGCTCCTGGCGGGCAATCTCTTGGATTTCCTCCATCAAGCGCAAAACCTCAGACGCGCTCGCTCCTCCCCGATTCACAATGAAATTGCCGTGTACCTCGGACACCTCCGCCGGGCCGATCGCCCGCCCCTTCAGCCCCAGTTCTTCCACCAGCTGCCCCGCGGGAATACTCTCCGGGTTCTTGAAGGTGCAGCCGGCACTGGCCGCCAGGGGCTGGCTCGAGAGACGCTTCTCCTTGGAGGCTTGCAGGAGACTCGCGATGGCCTCCGATTTTCCAGGATGGCCGACCAAGCGAGCCGAAAGCGCGTAGCGTCGCCGCAGGCTCTCGACATTCCGGTAAGCCGCCCCCAACTCGGGACCCTGCATTTCCACCACCTCATTGCTCTCATCGATGACCCGCACCGAGACCGCTTGGTCGAAGGTCTCCACCCCCATGGCGCCGGCATTCATGCGGAGCGCTCCGCCCAGGTTCCCGGGGATGCCCTCCATCCACTCGAAGCCGGTCAAGCCCGCTTTCTGGGCCACACTGGCAATTTTTTTTAGCCGCGCCCCCACCCCCGCCACGATCTCATTGCCGTAGACGTGGACCTCGGCGAACTCGCCCTTCATGGGATGGAGCACCACCCCGCGGATGCCGCCGTCCCGCACCACGAGATTCGACCCGCGACCCACCACCGTGAGGGGCAAATCCATCTTGCGACAGAAGGCCACCACCCGCGTCATCTCCTTCTCAGTGACCGGCTCGACCCAAAACTGGGCCGGGCCGCCCACCCGCAGGGTGGTGTGCTTGCGCATCGGCTCATAGAGGCGCGCCTCTCCCCCGTCGCCCAGCAAGTGGCGCAAAAAGGAGAGGGTCTCGATATCGCGGGCCAGGGCCTTGCCAAAAAGATGGATATTGCCTGCACCTAAAGAAAGGACCAAGTCGCCCGGCTGCAATCGATTGGCGAGGGCGGCGCAGGCCTCGGCCGGATCAGAAAAGCTCTCCACCCCTTGGTGCCCCACCCGCGCCACCTCCTCGGCAATCAGCTGGGAGGTGACCCCTTCGATGGGGAGTTCATTGGCGGGGTAAATGGGAGCGAGCGCCACCACCTCCGCCAAGGCCAGCGCGGGACCGAAGTCCTGGGCCAGCTTTTGGGTCCGAGAATAGCGGTGAGGCTGAAAGAGCACCGCAATCCGTTTCGGCTGGAGCCCGCGGGCGGCCTCGAGAGTGGCCGCGATTTCGCTCGGGTGGTGTCCGTAATCATCCACCACTTGGTAGTCGGGCGAGCGGAAAAGCGTCTCAAAGCGGCGGCGGGCGCCCCGGAAGGTTTCCAAGCCATCACGAATCCGATCCGCCGTCGCCCCCGCGGCCCGGGCCACCGCCACCGCAGCCAAGGCATTCAAAACATTGTGCCGACCGGAAATTCCCAGGGTGAATTTCCCGAGCGATTCCCCCCTCTCCACGATTTCGAACTGCATCCGGCTATCCTTTCGTTTCACCCCCCGCGCGAAATACTCGCATTGCTCATCCCAGCCATAGGGCACGGCCTGGGGCAGATCCCGGCAGAGCGCCTCGGCCCCCTCGTCCGCCCGGCAGTAGATGACCGAACCAGTGGCCTTCTGGAGGGGCACCAAGAAGACCTCTCGGATGGCCTCCAAATCTGGGTAAAAATCGAGATGCTCTGCCTCGAGATTCAGCACCACCTGATGATGGGGCTGGTAGTGGATGAGCGTGCCATCACTCTCGTCCGCCTCGGCGATGAACCACTCACTCTCCGGCGCCCAATGGGCATTCCGGCCCAGAAGCGGGATTTCCGCTCCGATGTAATGACTCGGCGTGAGGCCGGCTGTTCGAAAGAGGTGCGTGGTGAGCGAAGAGGTGGTGGTTTTCCCATGGGTCCCGGAGATCACGACATTGCGCCGGGAGTGCATCAATGTGGTGAGCGCCTCCGCTCGCCGAAGAAGAAGACAGCCTCGCTTCTGGGCGGCGGCCAAGGCCACATTGGTGGGGCGGATGGCTGAAGAGTGAATCACGACCTCGGCGTCCGCGACCGCTTCCGCGGAGTGGGGACACTGGAAGGCGAGACCGGCGGCCACCAGCCGCTCGGTTTCATCCGAAGAGACTTTGTCCGAACCACTGACGCGGTGCCCCTGACCTAGAAGCAACCAAGCCAAGCCCGACATCCCGGAACCGGCCACCCCGATGAGGTGGACCCGAAGCGAGGTCTCTCCCTTTTGCAGCTGGCGGAGGACATCGCTCATGCCAGCAGCGCCTCCACCGCTTGCACCACCGCCTCGGTGGCTTGGGGTCGGGCGATGGCCGCCGTGGCTCGCACCATGGCCTGCCGCTTGGGCGCGTCCTGGAGCAAGCCAATCACCAGATGGCCCAACTGATCGCCCCGGAGGTCGGCCTCCTCCACCATGAGGGCTGCCCCGGCTTCTTCGAAAACCCGGGCATTGGCCCGCTGGTGATCATCGGCCGCGTGGGGATAGGGAATCAAAAGGGAAGGCAAGGAGAAGGCCGCGATTTCGGTGAGGGAGGAGGCCCCCGAACGAGACACCACCAAGTCGGCCGCCGCCAAGATGGAAGGCATTTCATGGGAAAAAGGGGCGATCCGGCCCCTGACACTGGACTTCATGGCCTGTTCCTCCATGGCCTCAAAATTTCGCGTTCCGGTCAGATGGATGAGTTGGATGTCCGCGCTGGCCAGGCGCTCATAGGAGCGGCCAATGGCCTCATTCACCCCTTGGGCCCCTTGGCTCCCTCCCAAGACCGCGAGGACCGGTTTCGTCAAATCCAGACCGAGTTCCTGCCGCACTTGCTCCCTGCTCGGTCGATCCTGAAAATGGCTCCGCAGAGGCGTCCCCACCACCTTGACCGTGGCCTTGGGAAAAAAGTCTCGGGCTTGCTCGAATCCTAAGAGCACTTGCGTCGCCACCTTGGCCGACCAGCGATTCGCCCTCCCCGGGATCACATTGGACTCATGGATGAGCGAGGGCAGTTCGAGCGACTTGGCGGCATGGAGCGGCGGCAGCGAAGTGAAACCACCCATCCCCAAGACGAGATCCGCGCGGTAGCGTCGAATGGCCTTGCGCGAGAGCCCGATAGCCTGCCAGAGCTTGAACAAGAAGGAAAGAAACCGCGGCGAAAAGACCGGAGGCATCCCAATGGCGGGAAGGAACTCGTAGATGAACTCGGTCCGCTCGGCCGAAATCTCGTAGTCGATCGGCTTCTGCGAAACGAAGAGGATCGGCTCGTAGTCCTTCTCCAAAAGCACCTCGGCCACGGCGATCCCGGGAAAGAGATGCCCTCCGGTGCCTCCGCAGGCGATGGCGATTCGTTTGGGTCGAGGCATGGCGGACAATGGCGCTCAAATGCGCGGCGTAAACTTCTCTCTCTCCAACCAATCATGCCGCGTCTCCCGTCCCCGCGAGCCAAAGCGAAAGATGCTCACTAAAATTCCGATCTGCACCAAGTGAATGACGAGACTGGTTCCGCCGTAGCTGATGAAGGGCAAGGGCAGCCCGGTATTCGGGACCGCGCTCGTGGTGACCGCGATATTGAGCGCCGCCTGCAGGCAAATAATGGTGATCAAGCCACACCCCAAGAGCTTGCCCACGCGGTCTTCCGAATTGAGCGCCACCAAGAAGCCGGCCACCGCCAGCGTGACAAAAGCCGCCACCACTCCGAGCGAACCCCAGAGACCCAGTTCTTCCGCGATGATGGGGAAAATGAAGTCGGTGTGCGCAAAGGGCAGACGAGAGCGTTTCTCCCGGCTGGCCCCGATTCCCCGGCCGTGCAGCCCCCCATTTTCCAAGGCTATTTTGGCTCGCAAAGGCTGGTAGGCGCTGCCATCGGCATGCGCCTCCGGGTTCTTCCAGGCTTCAATCCGGACCATCTTGTCCTCCTCGACCGTGGAGACCATGAACCAGACCACCCCGGAGCCGAGAAGAAGCAGCGCCACCAAGTAACGCAGCCGAGCCCCACCGAGATAAATCATGACGCCGGCCGCTGCCGCCAAGGTCGCCGTCGTTCCCATGTCCACTTCCATCAAGATGAGGACACCGAGACTGCCGACAAAGAGGCCCGGGAAGAGAATCCCGTAGAGGAAGGTCTGTGACTTCTTGGCAAACTGCCCGAACCAAGCCGCCAGCACCACCACGCCCGTCAGCTTTCCGATTTCAGAAGGCTGGAAGGTAAGGCCCAGCAGGCTGATCCAGCGCCGTTCCCCATTGATCTTCTGGCCGATGCCCTCGACAAAGCAGAGCCCCAAGAGCCCGAGGGTCACGGCCAGCAGCCAGGGCCAAAACTTGATCCACCAGCGGTAGTCCACGAGAGCGGCGACCGCCGCCAAGCAGAGGCCGAGCAAACCGTGCAGCACTTGCCGCTCGACGTTGTGGTAGGGATTGCCACTCTTGCGGGCCACCTCGGTGTAGACCCCGGTGCTGGTCAGAGTCACGCAGCCCACGCCCACCAAAAGGCAGACGGCGACCACCACGAGATAGATAGCGGCTTGGCGCATCCTGGCCTAGCGGTTCGGAATCACAATCAACTGTCCCACCTGGAGGCGAGAAGCGTCGTCCATGGTCAAGCCATTGGCGCTCAGAATCTCCTGCACGCTCACCTCGTATTTCCGGGAAAGCGCCCACAAGCTCTCCCCCGCCTCCAAGCGATGGGAAAGCGCCGCCGCGGAGGAGCCAGGACCCTCGGCTGCCGCCACGGGGGTCGCCGCCTCAGCCGCCGGGCCCGAGGCTTCCGGCTGGAGAATGGCTCGTTCCTCGGCCAAAGCGTCCATCCCGGCCACCGGGAGGCTCGGCTCGACCGGCTCGGCCACTTGGCTGTTGGCGGCCGACCCGGCCGGGCTGGGCTTTTCTTTGCCGCCCACGAGTTCAAACAAGAGGATGCCCCCGACTGCCACAATGTGCAGCAGGAGCACCACGAGGAAGGCGCGCGAGAGCCGGATGCTCGGCACCTCAGTGTCCCAATCGGCTTCGCCGGTGAGATTCGCGCTTTTGCGGATGTATTTTTTCATAATGGTTCAGATCAGGGATGCAACGAGTTGACGAAAGTGGTCCCCCCGCGCTTCGAAGCCGGTGAATTGGTCGAAGGACGAGGTGCCAGGAGAAAGGAGAATGCGGTCGCCCGGCTGCGCGAGTTCCCGGGCCCGAGCGACCGCCCGCTCGATCGTTTTCACGACCTCGCAGTCAGCCTGCCGCGCCCAAACCCCCGCCACCGCCTCGGCCACTTGGCCCACCAGGAGCGCTGCCCGCACCTGGCCACCTGCCGGGAGATCGGGAAAGACAAAGCCCTTGTCCTTGCCCCCAGCGATCAGGACCGTCGGCCGCTTCTCGGCCAAAAGCGCCTTCTCGAGCGCGTGGGGATTGGTGCCCTTGGAGTCGTTGATGTAATCGGCTCCCTCGAAATGGCGGACCCATTCGTAGCGGTGAGCTGGCGGCCGGTAGGTCCGAAGCGCCTCCCAGGCCTCCTGGCGCGGCACCCCCAGCCCCCGCGCCACTTCCAAAGCCGCTCGCGCATTCAGGACATTGTGCTGTCCGCGAAAGGCCAGCTCTTCCAAAGATCCCAGCACCTGCTCGCCTTCTTGTATCCGACCGCCCTTCTCCTGAAAATGCCCGGCAGCCGTGTCGTAGCCGACCGTAGGGACCGCCTCCGCCACCACGCCGATCTCCCCGGACAGGATGAGAAGATCGTCGGGGCCGAGGTTTTCCAGCAAGCGGGCCTTCGCTTGGAAGTAGGCATGGAGGTCGGGGTAGCGGTCGAGGTGATCGGCCGCGAAATTCAGCCAGACCGCGATCTGAGGATGAAAGCGCTCGATCCGCTCCAGCTGAAACGAACTGATCTCGAGAATTTTCCACCCCTTGGGATGATGCTCCACCAGTTCGCTGTAGGGCGTCCCGTAGTTTCCACCCACCCCATGCTCCAAGCCCGCCCGCAGGGCGATCGCCTGCACCATCTCGGTGGTGGTGGTTTTGCCGTTGGTGCCGGTCAGGGCCACCACCCGCGGGTCCGGATCCAAGCGCCAAGCAAACTCCACTTCGCCCAAGAGCGGTCGACCGCCCGCCTCCGCCGCCTGCACCAAAGAAGACTCAGGCGGAATCCCGGGGCTGACCACGACCGCCTCGGCCCTCTCCAGACCTTCGGGGCCGAGGGCAAAGTTCGTTCCTTGGGCTGCCAGCTGGGCCACGACCTCTCGCCTGGCGTCGACCGCTTTCTCATCATGGACCGTGACCTCCATCCCGTGGGCACAGGCGAGGGAGGCGGCCGCCAGCCCGCTGCGACCCGCACCCAAAACCGCGATTTGTTGGAGGTCGGCGATCTTCATCGAAGTTTCAGAGTGGCCATGCCAGCCAGGGCCAGGAGGAAGGAAAGAATCCAAAAGCGGATGATGACTTGGTTCTCATGCCAGCCCTTCAACTCGAAGTGGTGGTGAATGGGCGACATCCGAAAGACTCGCTTGCCTCGGGTTTTGAAGCTCGTGACCTGGATGATGACCGAAAGCGCCTCGATCACAAAAACGCCCCCCACCAAGACCAGCAGAAGCTCATGGTGAGTGCAGATGGCGAGCATGGCGATGGCCGCGCCCAGCGAAAGGGATCCGGTATCTCCCATAAACACCTTCGCCGGATGGCAATTGAACCAGAGAAAGCCGAGGAGCGCGCCCATGAGAGCGGCCGCGAAGATGGCCAACTCCGCCAGCTCGGGATGGTGCGGAATGAAAAGATACTCGTAGATGGGGATGGGCGTTTCCCCAATCAGGAACGTGGCCCCCCCCAGGTAGGAAAGCACGGTGAAACAGAGAGCGACCGAGACCGCACTGCCCGCCGCCAGCCCGTCCAGCCCATCGGTCAGGTTGACCGCATTCGAGGTGCCGGTGATGACAAAGGGAATCATCAAAAGCACCAGCCAAAAGGCGCTCGCAAAGAGAGGTTCCTTAAGAAAGGGCACCCAGAATTCGCTCATGTAATCGCCGGTTAGCGGGTGCAGCAGCAGAAAGAGGGCGGCCCCCAAGCCGATCAGCACCTGCCCGCCCAACTTGGCCCGCGCCGAGATGCCGCCGGAATTGCGCTGCTTGACCTTGGTGTAGTCATCTGCGAAGCCCACCAGCCCGGCCAGCAGCGTCACCACCAGGGTCACGCTCACAAAAGGATTGGAAAGACGGGCAAAGAGGATCGTGGCCAGCACCACCGCCAGCAGCGTCATGAGCCCGCCCATGGTCGGGGTTCCCGCCTTGCCGCCATGAAGCTCGGCCAGTTTGTGCACCTCGTCAGCCGTCCGGATGGGCTGCCCCACCTTAAGGGAAAGGAGCAGGCGGATGAAGCGACGCCCCGTCAGCAAGACAAACAAGAAGGCAAAGACGGCCGCTCCGGCTGCCCGCACCGTAATGTAGCGGAAGAGATTGGCGACTTCGACTTGGTCGCTGAACTGGCTGAGGTAATAGAGCATGGGTCAATCGAGGGCGAGGGAATGAAAGAGTCGTTCTAGAGCGGCCCTACGGCTGCCTTTCACTAGGAGCAAATCCTCGGGACTCTGCTCAGCGCGAACTTGGCTGACCAAGGCTTCCAAATCAGGGCAGTAGCGCACCGCGGCCGCTGGCGCTTGGGCGGCGGCCGCCTCCCAGGTCGGGCCCACCAGATAGATCCGGTCGAGCGCTTTCGCCAAGGCCCGCTCGAGAAGCTCTTGGTAGGTGGTCTCCCGATGCGCTCCCAACTCCGCCAATTCGCCGAGGGCGATGGCTCGCCGACCCACCACTTTCATTTCGGAGAGCGTTTCCAGCGCGGCCAAGACCGATTCACGATTGGCGTTGTAGCAATCGTCGATCAAAGACAGCCCGCCCACCTCCCGCGCTTGCATGCGGCCCGGGGTCAGCTGGACCGAAGCCAGGCCCGCCTGAATCTGGGAGAGGGAGAGCCCTTCGTGCAGGCCAATGGCGGCCGCGAAGAGAGCGTTGCCCACCATGTGACGTCCCGTGAGAGGCAGCTCCACCGGAAAACGCCCTTCCGCCGATTCGACGTGGAAGCGCGAGCCATCGACCCCGCTCTCAATGTCTGTCGCCCGCACCTCGGCCCCTTCGCTCAGCCCGACCGTGCGGACGGGGACTTGCAATCTTTCCAAGGCCGCCGGCGTGAAATCGTCTTCAGCCTGCAAGAGGGCGAGGCCGTTTTCAGAAAGGCTTTCAAAGATCGAGTGCTTCTCTCGGGCGATCCCGGCACGGTCCGCGAAGAACTCGATGTGGGCCGTGCCGACATTCGTCACCAGCGCCACGTCCGGCTTGGCCATGGCGGCCAGAGGAGCGATCTCACCCGGGTGGTTCATGCCCATCTCCCACACGCCGAAGCAGTCCTCTGGGCTGGTCTTGAGCAGCGTCAAGGGCACCCCGATGTGGTTGTTCAGGTTTCCCCGAGTGGCATTCACGGGACCCGCTTGGTGGAGAACGGAAGCCACCAAATCCTTAGTCGAGGTCTTGCCATTGCTTCCCGTGATGGCGATCACTCGCAGCGACAAGCCCTCCCGCCAGCCAGCCGCCAAGCGTTGCAAACCGAGCAGGGTGTCCTCGACCCGAATGACTTGCGCCCCGGGCGGCGCCTGCCCTGGCCACTTCTGGTCCACCATGACGGCCGCGGCCCCTCCTTGGAGGGCCGTTTCCACGAAGGCGTGGCCATCGAAATTCTCTCCCCGCAAGGCCACAAAAAACTCCCCTGCCACCAAGGCGCGCGTGTCCGTCTGGACGCCGGCCACGGGCGTCGTGGGCGAGCCCGCCTCCAGCACGCCCCCAGACCAGGCGGCCATCTCTCCCAGGCTGGCCTTCACGAAATGCCCCCTTCCCGCTGCCGCTCTTCCGCGGCCCGATCCTGCCCCGCGTCCCGCAGCGCGATGCGGGCGTGCAGTTGATCGCTGAACTCATGTCGGACTCCCTCAATTTCTTGGTAGGTCTCATGGCCCTTGCCCGCGATGAGCACGATGTCACCACTTTCGGCGAGGTTGACCGCCGTTCGAATCGCCTCCCGCCGGTCGGCAATGACTTCGTGGGGCACCGACGCCAAGAGACCCCCTCGAATGTCGCCAAAGATTTGCGCAGGGTCTTCTGTCCGGGGGTTGTCATTGGTCACAATGACCCCATCACTGAGGGCGGCCGCCGCCCTCGCCATGAGGGGTCGCTTCCCGCGATCCCGATCCCCTCCGCAACCAAAGACCGTGAACAAACGCTTCGGTTTTAGATCGCGCAGTGTGGCCAGAACGTGAGAGAGCGCATCGGGGGTGTGCGCGTAGTCGACGAGGACCTTGCGTTTTTGCCCGGGCGTCAGGTCTTCCATGCGGCCCGGAACCTGAGGAGCGCTTTGCAGGGCCCGGACCGCCCCGCGCAAATTCAGTCCCAGGGCCGAGACGGCCGCCAAGGCCCCCACTAGATTGTAAGCATTGAATCGGCCAAGGTAAGGGGCCCGCACCATGAAGGAGCGGCCCTTGGCTGCGAGCGCGAAGGAGCAGCCCTCGAAGTCACTCCGGAGCTGGCTCATGCGGAAGTCCGCCCCCGCTCCAAAGCCGATCGTGCAGACTCTTTCCCGCCCCAGCTCGCGCAGCATTCGCTGGCCGTAAGCATCATCGGAATTGATGACCACCCAGCCCCCGGCCTCGCGCGTTTCTTCGATGAAGCGCTTCTTGACCTGGTAGTAGGCCTCCATCGTTTTGTGGTAGTCGAGATGGTCCTGACTGAGATTGGTGAAGAGGCCGACCTGGAAACGCAGGCCGCCCACCCGCGCCTGATCAATGGCGTGGGAAGACACCTCCATGGCAGCGGCCTGGCAGCCATTCTCCCGCATGCGAGCTAGCCAGGGCAGCAGATGGATCGATTCGGGCGTGGTGTGGGTGGCCTCCGTCTCCTCCACCCCATCCTGATAGCGGATCGTGCTGAGCAGCCCACAGCGCCGACCCGAATCCTGCACGAGGTGTTGCAAGACCCAGGCGCTGGTGGTCTTCCCATTGGTCCCCGTCACTCCGAGAAGCTCCACCTCCCGATCGGGGTGTCCATGAAAGGCCCCTGCCACTTGCGCCATGGCCTCTCGGACATTGCCTACCACCAACCAGGGAGTCGGCCAGACCTCCTCCGGCGCTCGGGAGGCCACCACGGCGCTCGCCCCTTGCTCAATGGCTTGGCTCGCGAATTGGGTCCCATCCGAGACGGTCCCCGGAACCGCGAAAAAGACCTCCCCTGGCTGGACGGCTCGGGAGTCGACCGCCAAGCCCGCGATTTTCCCTTCTCCGCCTCCGTGAAATTCGGTTGGCTGGAGGAGATCGCGAAGTTGGGCCAGCGTCATGGGCTTAGCGGGCAGTCACCTCGACGGCGGCACCGGGTTCTTCTGCCAGGGGGAGACTCGGGGTCACATTGAGATACTGCATCGCTTGGGCCCCGATCCGGGAAAATACGGGAGCGGCGATCGAGCCGCCGGAGCGTGCCACCTCGGTCGTCTGGGGATCATCGATCACTACCACGCAGACCACCCGGGGGTCCTCCGCCGGGAGAAAGCCAGCGAAAGAGCAGACGGCGCGGGTGCGGTCATAGTCCTTGATTTTCTCGTCATATTTCCAAGCCGTCCCGGTCTTGCCTGCGACCGCATGGCCAGCCACCTGCGCTTGCTGGCCGGTTCCCTCTTCGGAAGCGGCCAGTTGCAGGACCTTTCGGATATCGGCCGCGGCCCGCGGGCTGCAGGCGCGACCGCGGACACTGGGTGGAAAGGCTTGCACCTTTCTCCCTTCGAGGTCGGTGATCTCGGTCACCAAGCGGGGACGGGGCAGCTCCCCCTCATTGGCAATGGCTGCCACCGCTGTGGCCAGCTGGAGGGGGGTGAGGTGCAAGGCATACCCGTAGGTCATGCTTGCAAACTCCACCGCGTTCGGAGTGGCCCGCACCAGGCCCTTCGCTTCGACGGACAGCCGGACTCCGGTCCGCTGGTCCAGCCCAAAGCGGAGGAGGCTTTCCCGAAAACGACGGAGGCCAAGCTGACGCCCCACTTTGTAAGTGCCGATGTTGCTCGAATTGGCCAGCACCTCCGCCACGGTCATTTTTCCAAAGTAACGGTGGTCGTGGACGAGCACCCCTCGGTTGTCTCGATAGGGGCCGGTGCCGCAGTCGACCACATCCCGCAAGGTGCAGACCCCCGCGTCCAAGGCAGCGGCTATCGTCAGGATCTTGATGGTGGAGCCCGGCTCGAAGTGACCAGAAACCGCTAGGTTGTAGAAGTTCCCACGGCGCTCGTTGAGATCGAAGTGAGGCCGATTGGCCAGGGCCAGGATGTCACCGGTGGAAGGCTCCAAAAGAACGGCCGAAGCCCTGACCGCGGCAAATTCCACCATCGCCCTCTCCAACTCCCGCTCGACGATGTTCTGCAAGCCCATGCTGATCGAGAGATGGACATCATGGCCATGCTGGGGGGCTTGGAAACCGCCTTCCACGGGAGCCACCTCCCTTCCATATCGATCGCATTCCACGCGACGCCAACCATCCTCGCCCGCCAGCCAATCATCCATGGCCTTCTCGACCCCGGCCTGGCCCACTTCCTCGGCATTGGTATAGCCCAAGACATGGGTCAAGCGCTGAGGACTCGGGTAGAAGCGCCTTTTGGTTTTTTCCAGCCGCAGGCCCCGCAGGGAATTTTCCCGCAGATAATCCTCCAAGTTTCTCGCCACCTCCACCTCCAGGCGCCGGGCCACGAGAATGTCGTTTTTGGGCGACTCAGTGAAAAGCGCATGGACCTGGCCTGCGCTCTGCCCGAGGAACGGAGCGATCCCTTGGGAGAGATGGTGGAGGTAGCGCCCACTCAATTCTTCAGCCTCCGGAAAGCGCCGGTGAATTTCTTTCTCGCTCAGGGAAAGCGCCTTCGCCAAGGCCCCGGCCGCGATGTTTTCATCCCGAAGATGGGTCTTGTCCGCCACCACCTTGGTCCATTCCCGATTGCGAGTCAGCCGCTCCCCCGATCGATCAAAAATATGCCCCCGAGCCGCTGGCAGCTCGTACTCTTTGAAATACTCCCTCCGCTCGACCGGCTGCCTGGCTTCGTTCTGCGAAAGTTGCAGCAGGATAATTCGGAAAGAAAGGGCGCTCAAAAGCGTGACCAACACCACACAGGCCACCAAGGCCCTCTGTTGTAGACCGGCAGCGCTCATGCCCTAGAGCCCGGGGAGACCCTCCAGATTGACTCGCGCTGTCACCACGTTTCGATCGCGGTCAAACACTTCCGCATCGATCACTTGGATTCGGGATTGGGGAATGGGCACCAATCCCACGTTCAACCACTCTAGCCGATCTGCCAGCGCATCCCGGCTCAGATCCGAGGAGAGCCGGTTTTCAATCGAATTCTTTTCCGCTTTCGTCCTCGCAATGGCTTTCTCTGTCGCCCGGATTTCCTGCAAGGTGACTTCCTGCTGATTTTTGATCGAGACATAAGAACAGGCGATCGCGATTAGAAAAATGGCGGAAAGCACCGTCGGCAAAAGGATAGAAGCTTTCACCTGGCTGCGGAATTGATTGCGTCGCATGGAAAAAAGAAGAGGGTTAGAGGCGTTCGATGATGCGGAGCTTGGCCGACCGGGCTCGGGGATTGGAAGCGGCTTCCTCCGGGCTGGCCACGAGCGGCTTGCGGGTGACGGCTTGGAAAAAATGCTCTGGATTGGGCCTGGGAGCCGGCCAGGTGGGATCGTCCAATTCCGCTTGGCAGTAGCGGCGGAAGGTCTGCTTGATCGGTCGATCCTCGAGCGAGTGGAACGAGATGAGGGCCGCCCGCCCCCCAGGGGCCACCACCCGCGGGAGGGTCTCCAGCAGGCTCTCTAACTCTTCCAGCTCGCGATTCACCACCATCCGGAGGGCCTGAAAAACGCGCGTGGCGGGATGATGCTTGGTGAAGCGCTTCTTGGCCTCTTGGATCACCTCGACCAGCCCCTGCGTGGTGGTAAGCTTTCGTTCGGAACGGCCTGCCACAATGGCGGCCGCCACTCGACGCGACTCAGGTTCCTCGCCATAGCGGGAAAACCAGTGCGCCAGCTCTGCCTCCTCGGCCGTGGCCAGCAAGTCGGCTGCGCTTGGTCCCGTGTCCTGTTGCATGCGCATGTCGAGAGGGCCTTCTTTCTGGAAGGAAAATCCCCTCTCGGCGGCATCCAACTGGCGAGAGGAAACGCCCAGGTCAGCGAGCACCCCGTCGACCTGACTCCATCCCAAGGTCTTAAGGGTGGCCTCCAAACCGGAAAAAGGCGTCTGGACGGCCTGGAAGCGATTCCCATAAGCAGCCAAGCGATCCCGGGCATGCGCCAAAGCCTCGCCATCGCGATCCAAGCCTATGACCCGCGCCCCGGCTTGCAGCAAGCCTTCGGCATGCCCTCCGCCTCCCAGGGTGCAATCCACCAAGACCTTGCCCGCCGTGGGCTGGAGAGCCTGAACCGACTTCTCCCAAAGGACCGAGCGGTGGTAGTCCGAAGGGGTCCCACCGGCCCCACCGGCCCCACCGGCTGGCTCGCTCTCCATGGCCACAGCTCTCCCAGAAAAGGGCCATCCAACAGGTCGGGGCTCCCCTTCCAACTCGGCCGCCATCCAGCTCCAATCCGTAGTGAGCGCGCTCATTCGTATCGAAGCTTCCTTTCCAGTTCTTCTTTCGATTGCGCCGTCTTCTCCTGAGAAGCCTCAAAATCGGCCGGCCGCCAAATCTCGATCCAATCCCGCATGCCTTTTAGGATGACCTCCTCCTTCAAGCCACGGGCTTGGCACAGTTCCATCGGCAAGACCATCCGGCCCGACCCATCCAGGCTGCATTGGATCGCATCTCCATAAATGATCCGGCGAAGAAGGGTCTCCTGGGCATTATCGAGGTCCAACCTCCCCGAATACTTCTCCCAAAAGGCGTCCAGACCCGTCCGGGTCATCATCAAGAGCGCCTTCGTCCCTGAGAGCTGCACCAGAAAGAACGTGCTGATGTTTTCACGGAAAACAGGGGGAATCGTGAGCCGACATTTCTCGTCGAGCTTCCGATTCCACTCTCCGGTGAAATAGCCTGCGTTCTCGTCTCCCATGAAGTGGGCAATTTTGGGATTCCTTGGGATAATGGCCCATTTCAACCCATACTGCAATCCCAAAAGAAGCTCGATTGACGGGAGATTTCTTAGAAAAACCGTCCTTTGGTCTGATCGACTCCGGGCGGGACTCCGTCCTCAGGCCCCTGTCTCCGGGACGACAAAGCCCGGCCGATAGGACCCCTTCACGAGCTGATTGGCGCGCTCCGCCAGCGGTCCCACGAACATTTCTTTTTGTGGATCGAATCGCAAGCTCGGTCCCACCCGAATGCCTTCCGAGGCCAAATCGACCCCGTTGGCCTCGATTTGTCCGAGGAAGGATTGCAGGGATTCCACCAAGGCCTGGTTGGCCTGAAAGTGACTTTCCGCTTCCTCCCGGTCCATTTCCATGCCGAGGCGATACGAAATGTTGGAAACGTGGCAGAGATTGGCTCCGTGATGCCCCGCTTCCATGGAAGCCGTCAGCGCGGAGGCCTCTCCCTTGATAGCTGCGATGAAATTCCCAAAGTGTGGTTGTCCTCCGTTCCCCTTGAACTCTCCTACGGGCTGGCCCTCGAGGTCGAAGGAGCGCCCGCCTGAGCGACCAATGACATAGGAGCCGCCTTCGCACTGCACGAAATTGGCGGAGCGGGTCCCGCGCATGGAGCCGGGAGCGTTTTGGCCGGCCGCCCGGGGGAGATTCCGAACCTCGAAGACGACCGGGAGTCCTTGGTAGTCGAAGTAGGCCAACTGCATATTGGCCGTCTCACCGCCATCTTGCCAAAGATAACGACCGCCGAGCGAAATCACATTGTCCGGAACGGCCGGGGCCTCCCAGCCCAGAAGATGACGGATGTCATCGCTGCGGTGGGGCCCCCAGTTGCCCATCTCCCCATTGCCCCAGTTCCAGAACCAATGCCAGTCATAGTGAAAGCGCTCCCGATGGGTCGTTCCCACCAGGGGAGCCGGCCCCGCCCACAGCTCCTCATCACAAGTGGCGGGGGCTTCCCGAGGAGCGCTCGCCGCCTGAATGGGGTTTCGCACCGAAAAATGCATCGAGTGGATGAACTGGACCGCGCCGAGATCACCTCGCTGGATGGATTCGGCCGCCGCCCGGATGCCGGGATCAGACCGGTGCTGGGTCCCCGTCATGGCTACCAACTGGCTCTGAGCAGCGAAATTGACCAGCTGGCGCCCTTCCCAGATGGAGTGGCTGAGCGGCTTTTCGACATGCACGTGCTTGCCGGCATCCAGGCCTTGGATGCCCATGAGGGCGTGCCAGTGGTTCGGGGTGGCGATCACGACCGCATCGATGGTGGGGTCGTCCAAAAGCCGCCGGTAGTCCTGATGAACCTGGGGAAGAGCCCCTTCCGGGAGCGGGAGCGTTTCCATTCGCTCGCGATCGGCGTCGGAGAGGGCGACCAAATCGACCTCGCCCAACTCGCCAAAGTTGCGCGCCAATTTCCCTCCGCGAGACCCACAACCAATCAGGCCGAGGCGAACCCGCTCATTGGCCCCGGATACCTGGGCGCGACTCTTGGCCGTCCAAGCCAAGCCGGCCGTGGCAGCGGCCGAACTCTTTAGGAAGTTCCGACGAGAAAGGGGCTTTCGGTCCGCCATGAGTCCCCAAACTACAACCTGAGACCGACCTGATCTTTCAACGAAAAACGGAGCCTCGCAGGGCTCCGTTTCCTTGATTTCGACTGTCGGCTGAAGGCCTCATAGCAAGCTGCAGAATTGGCTGGTAGAATGGCCGAGTGGATTTCGGGCCAGACCAAGGCGCGACGAGGGCGCGGTGCAGGCACCGTAACCGAGGAGCAACGCTGGGCTGGCTCGAAAGACACCGGCTCTTCCTTCCCCGCGCTT